>NZ_RCOB01000218.1:0-114228 GCF_004307665.1 Pseudomonas sp. Sample_16 | reverse complement strand
GCATCATTGCCCAAACCCGCCTGACCCCGGACGATGAGGCCTATGACATTGCCAAGCGCGGCGTGTCGGCTTTTATAGAGGAGTTACTCAAGCCAAAGAACAGCGGTGAACCGGTAAAAAAGGCCATGGTCGACCGAATGATTGCCGAGATCGATGCCAGGCTTGGCCAGCAGATGGATGAAATTCTTCACCACCCGGACTTCCAGTCTTTGGAGTCTTGCTGGCGTGGTTTGCAGTTGTTGGTTGATCGCACCAACTTCCGCGAGAACATCAAGATCGAGATCCTCAACGTGTCCAAAGCCGACTTGCTGGACGATTTCGAAGATTCACCGGAAGTGATGCAAGCCGGCCTCTACAAGCACATCTACACCGCGGAATATGGTCAGTTCGGTGGCCAGCCCGTCGGCGCAATCATCGCCAATTACTTCATGTCCCCCAGTTCACCGGATGTGAAGTTGATGCAATACGTGGCCAGCGTTGCCTGCATGTCCCATACGCCATTCATTGCCGCGGCCGGTCCGGAGTTTTTTGGTCTGGACAGCTTTACCGGCCTGCCGGACCTGAAAGACCTCAAGGATCATTTCGAAGGCCCGCAATTCGCCAAATGGCAAAGCTTCCGCCAGTCAGAGGACGCCCGCTACATTGGCCTGACCGTGCCGCGCTTCCTGCTGCGCAACCCCTACGACCCGGAAGAAAATCCGGTCAAATCGTTCGTCTACAAAGAAACTGTCGCCAACAGTCATGAGCACTATCTATGGGGTAATACGGCATTCGCATTTGGCACCCGGTTGACTGATAGCTTTGCGAAGTTTCGCTGGTGTCCGAACATCGTCGGTCCACAGAGCGGCGGTGCGGTTGAAGATCTGCCGTTGCATCACTTCGAAAGCATGGGCGAAATCGAAACCAAGATTCCAACCGAAGTGCTGGTGTCCGACCGTCGTGAATTCGAGCTGGCCGAGGAAGGCTTCATCGCCCTGACAATGCGCAAGGGCAGTGATAACGCCGCTTTTTTCTCCGCCAGTTCCGTACAGAAGCCCAAGCACTTCGGCATCAGCGCCGAAGGCAAGGTTGCCGAACTGAACTACAAACTCGGCACGCAACTGCCCTACATGATGATCGTCAATCGGCTGGCCCACTATCTGAAGGTTCTCCAGCGCGAGCAACTGGGATCGTGGAAAGAGCGGACCGACCTCGAGCTGGAACTCAACAAGTGGATTCGCCAGTACGTAGCCGATCAGGAAAACCCGAGTGCCGAAGTGCGCGGCCGGCGACCACTGCGGGCGGCTCAAGTCACTGTCAGCGATGTGGATGGCGAGCCCGGTTGGTACCGCGTCAGCCTCAACGTGCGCCCGCACTTCAAGTACATGGGGGCCGACTTCACCCTTTCTCTGGTTGGCAAACTGGACAAAGAGTAGGCGGAACTGACCCATGGCCGGATACGGCAGCCTCTTCGAACGCCTGAATGGCGATGCAGCCAAACGTGATGGATGGAGTCTGGAAAACTCTGCCATGGCGTCCGTGGCTGCTCATCTGGCCAAGATGCTCAGCACCCGTGCAGGCAGTGTGCAGACGCTGGCAGATTACGGATTACCGGATCTCAATGACATGCGCCTGAGCCTGCACGACTCCTTGAATCGCGCCCGTTTGCACATCGAACGATTTATCGAAGCCTACGAGCCGCGATTGAGCAATGTGCGTGTGTACTCTCAATTACAGCAACACGATCTGCTTCGTTTGGGCTTCTGTATTGAAGGCTTGCTGGAGGTCGATGGTTTCAAGCGTCAGGTCAGTTTTGCCGCTCGCTTGGATGGCAATGGTCAGGTCATGGTGAGCCAATGATATCTGGAGCTCGCCATGTCATTTAATCACTACTACCAAAGTGAACTCACCGCGCTTCGCCAGTTGGGTCGTCGATTTGCCGAGCGCAATCCGGCATTGTCTTCTTACCTGGGGCAGACCGGGCAAGACCCTGATGTGGAGCGTTTGCTGGAAGGTTTTGCCTTTCTGACCGGACGTTTGCGACAAAAGCTCGACGACGAATTGCCTGAGCTCAGCCATTCGTTGATGCAACTGCTATGGCCCAATTACATGCGGCCGGTTCCGGCCTTCAGCATGTTGCAATTCAGTCCCCTGGCACGTTCGGAGCCTGCGTTGACGGTTGCGCGCGACACGCCAGTGGAGAGCGTACCGATCGAAGACGTGCGTTGCCGTTTTCGCACGTGCTATGCCACCGAAGTGACAGCGCTGGATCTCGTTGGGTTGAGCCACTCCGTCAAGGGTGATGGTTCGCTGTTGAGCCTGCGGCTGCAATTGACGGCTGACGGTCATCTGGGCGAGTTGCAGTTGCGCCGCTTGCGCCTGCACTTTGCTGGCGAACGTTACATCAGCCAAATGCTGTATCTGAGCCTTTTGCGGAATCTGCAAGGTGTCGAGTTGATTCCGCTGGATGAGACGGGTGAGCCGCTTGTCGGGGCCAATGATCTGCCAATGACATTGCAGCTAGCAGATGAGTGTGTGCAACCGGTGGGTTTTGCCGAAGGCGAAGCGTTGATGCCATATCCGCTGAATACCTTCCGCGGTTATCGCTACCTGCAGGAGTATTTCGCTTTTCAGGATAAATTCCTGTTCGTCGATATCAATGGTCTCGACCTGCTCAAGACCTTGCCTGAAGAAAGCATCAAGCAAGTGCGAGGTTTGGAGTTGCGCTTCGATATTCGCAAAAGCGCACTGCAACGACTGCGTCCGACCCTTGATAACGTGAAGCTTCACTGCACACCCATCGTAAATTTGTTCAAACACGATGCGATGCCGGTACGACTCGACGGCAAACAGGATGAATACCTGCTTTTGCCTGCCCGGTATAACCAGCAAAGCTGCGGTGTGTACTCAGTGGAAACCGTTACCGGCTGGCGGCCGGGTGGATTGGGTTATCGCCAGTATGTGCCGTTCGAATCGTTCGAGCATGATCCCAGCTTCGATGTGCCGACCCGGCGGCCGCATTACAGCGTGCGCCAGCGGCCGTCCTTGGTGCACGACGGCCTCGACACTTACTTAAGCTTCGGCACGCACCGTGCCGACGTGCAGGAAACCCTTTCGATTGAGCTGGTCTGCACCAACCAGAACCTTGCGCGCAAACTCAAGCTCGGTGACATCAATCAAGCCTGCGAACGGACACCTGAGTGTTTGAGCTTTCGCAACATCACACCGGTCACCGCGTGTTTTGCGCCACCGCTCAATCGGGACTTTCTCTGGAAGTTGATCAGCAACATGTCGCTCAACTACCTGTCCCTGGCGGACGTCAATGCACTGAAAGTGATTCTCCAAACGTATGACTTGCCCCGCTACTACGACCAGCACGCTGAAAAAATCAGCAAGCGACTGCTCGGTGGGCTGAAGTCGATCAAGCATCAGCACGTCGACAGATTGCACCGAGGATTACCGGTTCGGGGTTTGCGAACGGAGCTGACCATCGATCCGCAAGGGTATATCGGCGAAGGCGATCTGTTTGTGTTCGCCTCGGTCCTCAATGAGTTTTTTGCGCTTTATGCCAGCCTCAATTCGTATCACGAGCTGCGGGTCATCAGCACACAGGGAGAGGTGTACCAATGGCTACCCCGCATGGGTCTGCAGCCTCTCCTTTGAGTAGGCTGAGTCAAGTCATACGCGAGTATTCGCTGTTCCAGGCGGTGCTGGCCGTCATGGATCGGCTGCGCGAGGCGCACCCCTGCATGAGCGAAGAAGAACTGTACGAGCAGTTGGAGTTCCAGGCCAATCCAAGCTTGGGTTTCCCGGGCAGTGACGTCGACCGCGTGGAGTTTTTTCAGGAGCACGGGCAGTTGCGAGCGCGATTGCGTTTCAACCTGATCAGCCTGACAGGCTCCGGTTCACCCCTGCCTGCGTTCTATGTCGAGCAGGCCTTGGGTGACAGCGAAGACGGTAACGCGACTCGCAGCTTCCTCGATCTCTTTCACCATCGGCTGCAGCGATTGATGTTGCCGATATGGCGCAAATACCGGTATCGCGCCGGCTTCAAGAGCGGCGCCATCGACCCTTTTTCGGCGCAACTGTTTGCTCTGATCGGTCTGGGTGGAGCTGAAATCCGCAAGGCTGGCGAGCTGAACTGGAAACGTCTTTTGCCCTACCTCGGGCTCCTCAGTTTGCGTGCCCACTCGGCAGCCCTGATCGAATCCGTGCTGCGTTATTACTTCAAGCACGCCGAGATTTTCATCGAGCAATGCGTTGAGCGTCGCGTCGACATTCTGCATGAGCAACGCAATCGCCTTGGTCGTGCCAACAGCACGCTGGGCGAGGATCTGGTACTGGGCGAATACGTTCGTGATCGCAGCGGCAAGTTTCGGATTCATATCCGTGAGCTCGACTGGCAACGCTTTCATGAATTTCTGCCGGTCGGTTTCGGCTATCAGCCCCTGTGTGCACTGGTTCGGCTCACCCTGCGAGATCCGCTCGACTACGACATTCGCCTGCTGCTGCGCCAGGAAGAGATCCACGAATTTCGCATAGGCGAGCGGAGCGCCTGCCGCCTGGGGTGGACCAGTTGGGTAGGGCGTGAGCACGCCGACGGTCTTGTGACCCTGGGCAGCAACATTCATTAAGGACGTGACTGATGATCAACGTGGACCTGCAACAACTCATTCAGGCGCTGGACGCCCAAAGCCGCCGTGATCTGGAAAGCGCTGCCGAACGTTGCGTCGGACGTGGCGCCGGCAAAGTGCTCATCGAGGACTTGCTTCTGGCCTTGCTGGAGCGTCCGCAAGGTTTGCTCGGCCGTGCATTGCAAGACGCTGAAGTCGATGCGGGGGACCTGATCAGGGCTTTGCATTTGCCGGCCGAGCATAGCGCTTCACGCAACCCGGTGTTCGCTCCAGAGTTGGTGCAATGGCTGCAGGATGCTTTGCTGGTGGCGAATCTCGAATTGGGGCGCAGCCAGATAGACCAGGCCGCGCTGATTCTCGCACTGCTACGTAATCCAATGCGTTACGCCGGCAGTCGTTATCAACTTTTGCTCGCCAGGCTGAACGCCGAGCGGCTGAGGGAGTGTGCGTTGTCGGAGCAACCGCAGCACGCCACCAATCACATAGCCAAGGGCGGTGAGTCACTGTTGGAGCGATTTACCCATAACCTGACTCAGCAGGCCCGTGACAACGATCTGGACCCGGTTTTGTGTCGCGACGATGCGATCCGCCAGATGATCGACATCCTCGCCCGCCGCCGTAAAAACAACCCGATTGTGGTGGGTGACGCGGGCGTCGGTAAAACGGCTGTCGTTGAAGGTCTGGCCTTGCGAATCGTTGCCGGTGACGTACCGCCGGAGTTGCGCGGTGTCGAGCTGATGTCGCTGGACATGGGCTTGTTGCAAGCCGGTGCAAGCGTAAAAGGTGAGTTCGAGCGGCGCCTCAAAGGTGTGATCGATGAGGTCAGGGGATCGCCCAGACCAATCATTCTGTTTATCGACGAGGCGCATACCCTGATCGGCGCTGGCGGCACTGCCGGTGGCTCCGATGCGGCCAATCTGCTGAAGCCGGCGCTGGCCCGAGGCGAATTGCGAACCATCGCGGCAACCACTTGGACCGAGTACAAAAAATACTTCGAAAAAGATCCTGCACTGGCCCGCCGTTTCCAGCCGGTGCAATTGCTTGAGCCCACCGTCAGCGAAGCCGTGACGATTCTTCGTGGCCTCGCCGTTGTGTATGAAAAAAGCCACGGAATCTATTTGCGCGATGATGCCGTGGTGGCGGCCGCGAAATTGTCTGCTCGTTACCTTACGGGCAGGCAGTTGCCAGACAAGGCGATCGACGTTCTCGACACGGCATGCGCCCGAGTCCGCATCAGCTTGGCCGCTGCCCCGCAAAGCCTGCAACAGTTGCAGGCCGAGCTGGCGGAAAGTGAGCGAAAACGCCAGGCGCTACGCCGCGATGCCGAAGCGGGTGTGTTGATCGATCATCAATCCTTGCACGCTCTGGAAGCGCACCTGCACGATCTCGAAGTGGAAACAGCAGCGCTGCAGACCCGATGGCTCAAGCAGGTCGGCATGGCCGAGTCTGTGTTGAATCTACGCCGGCAACTGTTCCAGGCGCGGGCTGCGATTGGCATCGACGAGGGTGGCGAATGCTCCGAACGGCACGCCGATGAAATCCAATGTGTGGCGACGTTGGAGGCGGCTCTCACTGAGTCTCATCGTGCTCTGATCGAAGCGCAGGGCAATGAACGACTGGTGAGTTTTGAAGTGTGTCCGCGCCTGGTAGCCGAAGTGGTGAGTGCTTGGACCGGTGTGCCTCTTACGCAGCTGGCCCGAGAGCACAATGCCAAGGTCGCCGGTTTTGCCAATGACCTGCACAAGCGTATTCGTGGTCAGCAACCCGCCATTGAGGCATTGGATCGTGCAATGCGCGCAACGGCTGCCGGGCTGCACAGGCCAGACACACCGGTAGGTGTGTTTCTGTTGGTAGGTCCGAGTGGTGTCGGCAAAACCGAAACTGCGTTGGCGCTCGCAGACCTGATGTATGGCGGTGATCGTTTTATCACCACCATCAACATGTCTGAATTTCAGGAAAAACACACAGTCTCGCGCCTGATCGGTTCGCCCCCCGGTTATGTCGGTTACGGTGAAGGCGGCATGCTCACTGAAGCAGTACGTCAGAAGCCGTATTCGGTTGTATTGCTGGATGAGGTCGAGAAAGCCGATCCAGACGTCCTCAACCTGTTCTACCAGATATTCGACAAAGGCGTGGTCAACGATGGTGAAGGACGGGAAATCGACTTTCGCAATACGCTGATCCTGATGACCTCGAATCTGGGCAGTGAGCAGATCAGCGAGCTTTGCAAAGATGCCGGGCGGCCCGCCGCACAAGTGTTGGAGCAAGCCATTGAGCCTATCCTCAGCCAGCATTTCAAACCGGCATTGTTGGCGCGCATGCGTGTCGTGCCTTATTACCCCGTTGGCGGGTCGGTACTGCGCGAGTTGATTGAAATGAAACTCGACCGTTTGGGCGAGCGCATGCACCGTCGCAAGCTGGGTTTCACCTACGGACAAAGCCTCGTCGATCACCTGGCCGAGCGCTGTATTCAAAGCGACAGCGGTGCGCGCTTTATTGACCACTTGTTGGATCTGCATGTACTGCCTCGAATAGCCGATCGTGTACTCGATTCGATGGCTACAGGACAGTCCCTCAGGCATGTCCATGCGACGCTGGATGCCGATGCCTGTGTTGTCTGCGAGTTTGTCTGAAATGGGGGCGATGCTCGCGAACCTGAAGCAGCCGTTGGTGTACGCCGAGGCCCTGGTGGAGCAGTTCTCCGGGTTGTCACGGGCGGCAGATGGCGACGAGTTGCTGGGGGATTTCTTGCGCGGGGTCACGCAACTGAGTGGTTGCGAGTTGGCGCAGTTATACCTTCTGGACCCGACTCACAACGCTCTCGGGCTCAACAGCGAGTGCCTCGACGGAATTCTGCAACCCCGGGCCGGCTCGAGTTTGCAGGCGGATTACAGTGATCGAGCATTGCTGCACTTTGCGCTGCGCCAGAACCGCGTGGTGTGTCTCGGTTCATTGAGCGACAGCCTGCATGACACGGATTTCCTGCCGTTTCAGCCCAGACCCTGGCAATCGTTGTTGTGTGTGCCGTTATTGAATCAACGAAAAGCGGTTGAGGGTTTAGTGCTGTGTGCCAGCCATCGATCGATTGAACTGCAGGGATTCGCCGGCTCCCTTGGTCAGTTAGGAGCGTTCGCACTGCGCCAGACACAACTGTTGCAGCGCTTGCGCCAACCTGGCGGCAACACGCGGCCTGTGCCGGTCAGTATCCCGAATGCCAGTGGTTATGGACTGATCGGTAAAAGCCCCGCCATGCGTCGCACCTATTCCCTGATCAACAAGGTCGTTCATAGCCCCTATACCGTACTGTTGCTGGGTGAGACCGGTACCGGCAAGGAAGTAGTCGCGCGAGCCATCCACGCGGCTGGGCCTCGACGCACTCAGGCATTCATCGTGCAGAACTGTGCGGCATTCGCCGAGACCCTGTTGGAGAGTGAGTTGTTTGGCTATCGCAAAGGTGCGTTCACCGGCGCCGACCGGGATCGTCCCGGCCTGTTCGATGCGGCTAACGGCGGCACCTTGTTTCTTGATGAAGTCGGCGACATGCCGTTGTCTATGCAGGCCAAATTGTTGCGGGTTTTGCAGGAGGGAGAAATTCGACCGTTGGGTTGCAACGACACCCATAAAGTCGATGTGCGGATTGTTGCGGCGACGCACCGGGATTTGTCGTTGTTGGTCAGCGAAGGCAAGTTTCGCGAGGACTTGTACTACCGCCTCGCGCAGTTTCCGATCGAGTTGCCGGCTTTGCGCCAGCGTGAAGGCGACATTCTCGACCTGGCTCGTTACTTCGCGGACAAGGCTTGTGCACTCCTGCAACGGGATGCGGTGCTTTGGTCCGATGCGGCGCTTGGCCATCTGGCTGCATATACCTTTCCAGGCAACGTGCGTGAGCTCAAAGCAATGGTAGAGCGAGCCCTGCTCTTGTGTGACGGCGGCGAATTGTTGCCGGGGCATTTTTGCCTGCCCATGGACCTGCATGCTGAAGACAAAAGCCTGCACCTGCGCGAACGGCTGGCGCGATTCGAACGCAACCTGATGATCGATTGCCTGCGCAAAAACCACGGTAATCAGACGCGCACCGCCCGTGAACTCGGGTTGCCGCGCCGCACGCTGCTGTACCGGCTGGGGCGCTTGAACATTTGCGCTGGGGATCTCGATGGATAGCGCGCCGTCTCGGTTGCCGATTCGATTGCCTGCACTCACTTTCTTTTTCAGTTCTTCGGAGACTCCGCATGCCTGTTCGCTACTGGCCTGCCGTCTTGCTGACTTTCGTCGTTGTAAGCGGCGTGGTTGGTTGCGGTGGTAATTACAAATTCAACGACAACACCTATCGCCCCTTGGGTGATCCGCATGCGGCCCATCGCGGCCAGTGACTGCAAGGAGCATCAACAAGATGGAGCTGGTTCTCGAAATACTGAGCAGCAAGCAGTTCGTACCGACAGATTTGTGCCAGAAAACCTTCACCCCGTCAGGCGGAATGATCGGCCGAGGTGAGGATTGCGACTGGATCATTCCGGACCGCAAGCGTCACCTTTCCAGCCGACACGCCTTGATCAGCTGCCGCGACAATGCGTTCTTCCTGACCGATATCAGCAGCAACGGTATTCAGGACTGCTCAACCGGTACACAACTGCCCAAAGATAAAGCGATGCCTATCGAAACCGGCAGCGTTTATCTGCTGGGTGATTTCGAAATCCGTGCGCGACTCAATGACTTGTCCACGGCATTTGAAACCCAGGCCAGCAGGCCGCGAACGACAGTCAACATCATTCCTGATGAAGTCTTCCTCAATTTCGATCCGTTGAGTGCCGTGGATCAGCAGCAACGTGTTGCCTTCGACTTGGACGAGTTCACGGCTCTCGATACGATTTTTCAGGAGCCGATGCAATGTGCTGACTTTGCACGCATCGACATGGAAAACATGAGAGTGCCGCAGTTGGTTGATGCCCCTCAGGCATCTGAACCGCTAACGACTCACAAACCTGCCGAGCGCCTGACTGAAGATTTCTGGAAGCGTTTTGGTACTGCGCTGGGCGTGGAGCTGGACGGTCTCGAGACTGGCGCCCGCGAAGCGTTGGCCTTGAGAGCCGCGCAATTGCTCAAGCAGAGCATCGGTGGCTTACAGCAAAGCCTGCGCACCCGCAACGAACTGAAAAACGAGCTTCGGCTGGCGCAGACGACATTGCAGGGTATCCATTCAAACCCGCTCAAGTATGGGATCGATACCGAAGAGCTGTTGGGCATGTTGCTGGCCAACAAGTCAGGTCAGTTACCGGCAGATCAAGCCATCTCCCGCGCTTTCCGCGACCTTCAGGCGCACCAGGTGGCTTTGCTCGCCGCCAGCCGCGCGGCGGTCAAGGGTGCCGTAGAACATTTTTCACCGCAGCAACTGACGCTTCGTTTCGAGCGTGAAAGCAAGTCATTGCTGGGAACCTCTGGCAGTCGCTGGAAAGCCTATGGCCGTTATCACCAGGCGCTGCTTCAGGATGGTGAATGGACTGAACGTTTGTTGGCCCGTGACTTTTCCCAAGCCTATGAAGAGCAGATTCGTTTGATCTCTACCCTCCACAACGACCTTCAGGGATGACAGACATGTTTCGGCGTTCGACTGTTTTTATCAAGGCGCTGACCGCGCTGACCGCGCTCATGCTATTGACCGCATGCGCTTCGCTATCACCGTATTCCTCGTTGTCGAAAATCAATCTGAAGCTGTCCGCGAGTGACCAGCTGAACCCGGACATCAACGGTCGTCCTTCACCGATTGTCGTGCGTCTTTTTGAGCTCAAGCACCCGGTTGCATTCGAGAGTGCCGACTTTTTCAGCCTCTATGAACGAGCCGCGAAGTCCCTGGCCCCGGACCTGGTGGCAAGTGAAGAGTTGCAACTGCGTCCCGGCGAACATCATGAACTCAAGCTCAGCGTGCAATCGCAAAGCCGTTACGTAGGCATTCTCGCCGCCTACCGCGATCTATCGGAAACCCGATGGCGCTACACCGTGCCAATCACAACGGGAGGCGTCACCCACATCGACCTGACTCTTGATCAGGCCGGCATTCATGGCAGCAGCGAAGCGTTTGTACAGGCGGACAATTGAGCATGAACTTCCATAAAGTCATATGGCAGGAGGGAATGTTGCTGCGTCCGCAGCACTTCCAGCACAACGATCGATATCTGGACCATCAAATAAAGTCCCGCACTCAGTTACTGGGAAGTTTCACCTGGGGGTTCCTGAGCCTGGAAGTTGATTCGCAGTTTCTCAATATGGGCAAACTGGTGGTCAACCGTGCCTCGGGAGTCCTGCCGGATGGCAGCCTTTTTGAAGTGGGTGGCAGCACTCAACCGCTGGTGCTGGATGTTCCTGTGAATACCGGCAATACAGCGATTTATCTGGCGTTGCCTCTGGTGACCGGCAACCACATCGAAGCCCGCCGTCAGGAGCAGACGGATGTGTTGGCGCGATATGTCGCGTATGAGCGTGAGGTTGCAGACTCCAATGCCGGTGACGGTGGTGCAAGCCAGGTCAAATGCGCTCGCCCAGACTTTCGCTTACTGCTTGGCGAGCAGCAAGACGATCAGGGTTTTGTGAGATTGAAAATCTGCCGGGTCCTCGACACCACGCCCGACGGGGTCATCAGTCTCGATCCGGATTTCGTACCGACATACATCCAGATGCACTCATCGAGCTACTTGCTGTCGTGCTTGAAAGAGGTGATCAGCATGCTCGGCCACCGGGGTGACACCCTTGCTGAAAGGATCCGTTCGAATGGGAAAGTGGGAGGTGCGGAGGTCGGCGATTTCATGATGCTGCAATTGATCAATCGTACTGAGCCGTTGTTGCGTCACTATCTCAGTCTGCAACATGTTCATCCGCAAGAGTTGTATTGCACGCTATTGACCCTGCTGGGCGAGCTGGCGACTTTTTCCAGCGACAGTAAGCGTCCGCGAGCGGATATCCGTTATGAACACAGTGACCAGGGTGCGAGTTTTCGCAGGCTGATGGAGGCGATCCGTCAGGTGCTGTCGATGGTGCTGGAGCAGCATGCCATCGAGTTGCCGATGCAGGCGCGTCAGTACGGGATCATTGTTTGCCCTCTGCATGACACCCAATTAGCGGGTTCGGCTTCGTTCGTGTTGGCTGCCAGTGCCGACTGCGACAGTGAAGAGCTGCGCCATCGATTGCCCGCGCACCTCAAGATCGGCACGGTTGAGAGCATCCGCCAATTGGTCAATCTGCATTTGCCGGGTTTCAAAATCAGACCCTTGCCCGTGGCACCGCGTCAGATCGCCTTTCACGCGAACAAAACCTATTTCATTGTTGAACTCGGCTCCGAAGACCAGGCACAACTCGAACGCTCTGGTGGGTTCGCGTTTCACGTCAGCGGTGAAGTCGCGGAGCTGGAATTGAAGTTCTGGGCCATCAGGAATTGAGCGACATGATCAAGGACATGCAATACGCCCAGGATGACAAAACTGTCCTGCTCGACCGTCTCGGCCGTGGCCCGGCACACGGGCCACTGACTGATTCGGCGGCCCCACCGAAATTCGAGCAACTCGAAGACCGCATGATCTACGCCGCTCGGCAGGCGCCGCAGGACACCTTCAAAGTCAGCCGCAACGCATTGGTGGCGTCGGCATCATGCCTGCTCTCGGAAGTGGTGCGGCTCAAGCATTGCGCTAACGGTGAAGACCTGCCCAACCTCAATCGGCGGTTGAGCGCGGCAGTGGAGCACTTTGCGGTCAGCGCATTGCGTGCCGGTGTCGAAAGCAGCCAGGTTTCAACTGCACGTTATGTGCTTTGCACGGTGGTGGATGAGGCGGTGGTGACGACTGCATGGGGCAAGGAAAGCGAGTGGTCACAAATGAACCTTCTCAGCAGGTTTCACAATGAAACCTCTGGTGGTGAAAAATTTTTCCAGCTGCTTGATCGATTGTCGAAAAACCCGGTCAAGCACCTGTCGTTGCTGGAACTGATGTACCTGTGCCTGTCGCTGGGATTCGAGGGTAAATACCGAATTCAGGCGCGCGGTCTTGTGGAACTTGAAAGTCTTCGTGATGCGCTTTTCCGGCAGATTCGCCTGTTGCGTGCAGATGTTCCATACGAACGGGCAACTCGCAGCGACGGCAACGATGAAGGCAAGCGGCAAAAACTTATTCATACCGTGCCGTGGTGGATGATGGCGCTGATCACCGTGATTTGCCTGATGGTGATGTATTCGGGATTCGCCTGGGTCTTGAGTGAACAGCGAGCTGTCGTTTTGCAACCGCTCCAGCAAATTGACCAGGCCGCGATTCGATCGCAGCTTCAACCATGGAAGGGCCGCGAGTGATGACAAGTTTGTTCGCAAAAGCCGACGCCTTTCTGCGCAAAACCTGGGTGTGGAGTCTGCTGTCGGTTCTGTTGACTGCACTGCTGGTCTGGTATGTCGGGCCACTGTTGGCGATAGATGATTTCAGATTCTGGGAAAGCCCGACGTCTCGCTTGCTGAGTATCAGTGTGATGTTTCTGGTATGGGGGCTGACCATGGTTTACGTCAGCTGGCGCAGCGGTGTCCAAAAACAAGCCGAGGTGCGCGAGCAGGGCGTGGATCGTGCGCTGATAGAGCAGCGAATTGATGAACAGCGCCGGGATCTGAGAGCGCGGTTCAAGGACGCGGGTAAAATTCTCAAGACATCGAGTTTCTATCGCAAACACAGCGAGCGGGGGCGACGCGATTTGCCGTGGTACTTGCTGATCGGCCCTCAGGGGTGCGGTAAAACCACACTGTTGAATGTTTCCGGGCTGGAGTTTCCCTTCAACCAACTTGATCGTAAATTGATTGATCAGCCGCAAAAGGCACGCCCTTGCGACTGGTACTTCGCCGAAAGCGGCGTACTCATTGATACGCCCGGACGCTACCTGAGCCAGCTGGATGTCGACGTTGATGCTGACGGTTGGGCCACGTTGCTGGGATTGTTACGCAAGCGCCGCCGGACCCGCCCGCTCAATGGTGTTCTGGTCACTCTCCCGGTGCAAATGCTCCTTGCTCATGACTCCGAAGCTCTTCAGATGCTGGCGCGTAATGTGCGTGCACGTTTGCAAGAGGTGCAGCAAACACTGCATATCGAGCTGCCTGTCTATCTGGTTTTGAGCAAGGCGGACCAGCAGCCTGGCTTTGATGAGTTCTTTGATCAGCTGACTCGGGATGAAAGTGATCAAGTTCTGGGTGTGAGCTTGAGCAAAGATCCGGGCACGGCTGATCCGAGTGCAGTACGTATGGAGTTCGAAGCGCTGCTGCATCGGCTCGATGGCCAAGTGATCATGCGCATGCATCAGGAGCGCGACCCTCTTTGTCGAGGTCGTATCCTCGACTACCCGCATCAACTGGGATTGGTCGGCGAGGGCCTTTGCCAGTTCATTGAAATGGCCTTGCGCAGTCAGGGCGGAAGTACATTTCGCGGTTTCTACTTCACCAGCGCCACTCGATCAGCAAAACCGCTTGCGTACGGTGGCGTGAACAACGATGGAGCGGCTTCGCTCGTTGGTTATCCACGGTTCATCAACCCTCTGTTCAACCAGGTCATTTTTCCCGAGGCAGATTCTGTACAACTGGACAAACGTGAGCGAAACCTTGTTTGTTGGAGGCAGCGAACGCTGTACATGTCATCGCTCGCGGCGCTGAGCCTGTTCGGTTTGTGGTGGGCCGGCGGGTTTTCGGCCAACCATGAGCGACTGGAAAGCTTGCGCACACTGGTGCAAACCTGGACACATCAGCGATCGGCGTTGCCCCCTCAAGATAACGTGCTTTCGGTTCTGCAAAACCTCGATGCCATTCATGCTGCGTCTCGGGTATTCCCAACCGCCAGCGACGTTTCATACCTGGAGCGTGGTGGTTTGTATCAAGGCGAAGCTGCCAATCCAGTGATCATGAAAGCCTACGAGCGTGAGCTGGAATCGCACCTGCTGCCATCGGTGGCGTCGCTGTTGGAAGATCAGATTCGCAGCCGCCCGGTGGACCGTGAGCATTTGCTCAATAGTTTGCGTGCATACCTGATGCTGAGTCTCAACGATCGCCGTGACACGGTATGGCTGAAAGATTGGATAGCCAGCGATTGGTCCCGCCGGTACCCCGCAATCAACTCCGTGCAAAGCCGCCTGGAAGGACATCTCGAACGCTTGCTGAAGCAACCATTCAGTTTCCCGCTTAACGATTCATTGATCGTTCAGGCGCGGCAAATACTACGCAGCGAATCCATGGCCAACGTGGTTTACCGGGCGCTTCGTGATCAGGCTCGAACGCTTCCCGAATACCACCTGGATCAACATTTGGGACCACAAGGCGATCTGTTGACGGGTAGCCATGCCACGATCCCCGGGTTCTACACCCTGAACGGCTATCAGCAGTATTTTTCGGTACAAGGTGGCGCGCTGGTCACGAATATTTTGCGCGACAACTGGGTGTTGGGTGAGAGCTCGCAGATCAGTGCCATGGAACTGCGGCGCTTAATGGTCGAACTGGAACAATTGTACTTTCGTGATTACGCCAATGTCTGGGGCGATGCCATCGGGCGGATCGCATTGCAACCAATCGAGGACGCCGCGGGCGCTGCCGAACAGTTAGCCAGCATGACGTCTGCCAATTCCCCTGTGCTGCAGCTGCTGGTGCAAATTCGCGAGAACACGCGCATTCCTTCGATCGCCGACAGCCTGGATGAAGCGGCGACATCAGCGCCAAAGCTTACGAGTGGTAATTTGGGCAAACTCGCTGCCGCCAACGTTCCGAAGGCTTCCGGGACATTGGTCGGTGATTTGCCCGATACGGCGAGAAAGGCGTTGCAACGTCGTTTCGAACCCTTGCATCGTTTGCTGGATGCCAACAACGGCCCGAGTGCTGAATTGACTGCGGTACTGCACGCGCTCAATGAGCTACAGACGCAGTTGGCGAGTCTGGCTCGGGCCGGCACTCCGGACCAGGCGGCGTACGAAATGGCCAAGGTACGCATGGGTAGCCAGCGAGACGCGCTGAGCATTTTGCGAACGGCATCCGGTCGTTTGCCGCGTCCGGTCGGGACCTGGTTCAACACGATTGCCGAAGACACTTGGCGTCTGGTGCTCAATGACGCTTATCGATTCGTCAACCAGCGTTATCAGACTGAGCTGTACAACTTCTACGGCAAGTCGATCAACAAGCGATATCCATTCAGCGCCCACAGCTCCAGTGATGTGGCGCTCAGCGACTTTCGCGAGTTCTTCAGGGCGCAGGGCCTTGTCGACAGTTTTTTTGACAATTACATGCGTCCATTTGTGAGCGGCGTGCCGGGTAGTTATCGTCTTAAAACCGTTGATGGACAATCACTGCCTATCTCCCGGGTTTATCTCTATCAGATGGCATCTGCACACGTGATCCGCCAGAGCTTTTTTGCCGAAGATCCTTCCGAACCGCAAGTACGATTCAAGCTGGAACCTTACTCGCTGGATCCCGTCATCAGTCGTGCCGAGTTCAGGTTTGGCGACAAGACCATGGAGTACCGACATGGGCCGATCATTGCAGCCTCATTCAAATGGCCTGTCGATGCCGAAGATGGACGTACAAGCCTGGTGCTCGACACAATGGTCGGGCGTCCGATAGGGATCGAGAAAAACACGGGACCCTGGTCGTTGTTCAGACTGCTGGACCTGATGCAGACCGAGTATCTGATCGGTCGTGATGTGTTGGTACTCAAAGCTGATCTGGGCGGGCTGCGCGCCAACTACCTGCTCATGAGTCAGCGCGCACCTAATCCGTTCGACATGGGTGTGCTCCGTACTTTCCGCATGCCGATGCAACTCTGATGTCGAAGAGTGGCGTCTGGCGCAGTGTTGCGCGCACCGATCCCGGGAAAACCCGAGCGCGCAATGAAGATGCTTTCCTGGATGATCCGGACAAGGGTTTGTGGGTCGTCGCGGATGGAATGGGCGGGTATCAGCGGGGTGACATTGCCAGCCGGTTGATCGTCGCCAGCCTCGCCGAATTGCCGGAGCGCAACGATTTCGAGGAACGGGTCCAAGGAGTACGTCAGTGCCTGCTGTGGCTCAATCGCCGCTTGAGTCAGGAGTTGACCGTGATTGCCGGGCGACATGACGACACCATCGGCAGCACCGTGGTGGCGTTGCTGATCGAAGGCACCCGCGCCGTCTGTATCTGGGCCGGTGACAGTCGTTGTTACTTGTGGCGCGAGCAACGGCTGTATCAGTTGACCAAGGACCATTCGCTGCGGCAGCAACTGATCGACGAACAGAAAATGGACGACCGACAGGCCTTGGTTCAACCACACTCGACCGCGTTGACTCGTGCAGTAGGCGCCAGCGAGCATCTGACCCTTGATGTGCTGGAGTTTGTGGTGCATCCCGCCGATGCGTTTTTGTTGTGCAGTGACGGTTTGTATCAAGGCTTGAGCAGTGAAACCTTGGGCCGTGCCTTGGACCGCCCCGCGCCGGGGGCCGCGTTGGCGCACTTGTTCGAGCATGTGTTAGACGGTCCGGCACGGGACAACCTGACCGGCGTGGTTATTCGCCAATGAACGAGGTCGGGGAGAATATGCTGGGCGGGCGATATTACCTCGAACGTCTGATCGGTGCCGGCGGGATGGGGGTGGTGTATCGCGCACGGGATTTGTTGCAGGAACAGTTCGGTGATCCCGAGCCCCATGTCGCGCTGAAAATGCTCAGCGATGAATATGCCGATTGCCTGGACGCCAGTGCCCTGCTTTTCAGTGAGTTTGCCCTGACCCGGCGTGTGCAACACCCCAATGTGCCCCGTTTGTTCAGTTTCGAGGTGGATACCCGGCAAAAAAGGGCTTTCATTACGATGGAGCTGATGCGTGGCCTGACCCTTGATAAATTGCTTTGCGAGCGCCCCTTGGGATTGCCGTGGTCAGAGCTGCAAGGCATCGCGCTTCAATTGCTTGATGCATTAGCCCATGCCCACAGTCGTGGCGTGCTTCACGGTGATATCAAGCCGAGCAATGTGATGCTCAGCGAGGAAGGCGTTCGGTTATTCGATTTCGGTTTGGGGTTGGCCGAGGAGGGTGTATTGCCCGGTCTACCAAAACTGAGCCGTCATTGCTTGCATGCCTGGACCCTTGGTTATGCTGCCCCGGAATTGCTGGATGGCTCACCACTGACGGTCAGCGCCGACGTCTACTCGGTGGCGTGCGTGATCTATGAACTGGCATGTGGCAAGCACCCTTTGCGTCGAGTGCCTTCAAATCAAGCCCGTGATGCGGGTTTGAAAATCGAGCCTCTGAGTACCAGGCATCTGCCCAGACAGTGTTGGACCTCCCTGAAAACAGCATTGGATCTCGACCCTTCGCAACGCCCTCTCTCGGTGTCCCCACTGCGTCAGGCCTTTGCTGGTGCCCGTGATTCAACGTTTTTACCGGCGTGGAGAGGAAAGTTTTTCAAAGGGTTCCGCCAATGACTTGGTAGTCATCAACGCCAAAAATAGGCTGATCTTCTTCCAACGTATCGCGATAGTGGCGTTATCACCCAAAATCGCTACACTGCGCCAGCCGTTCATTTTTCTTTTGAGGCTTGCGCATGAAATTTCGTTTTCTGCTGTGGATGATGGGTTTGTTGATGGGCAAGGCCAGCCGAACCAATCCTGCGTTTCAGCAGCAGTTGGGTGACAAGGAACTGGTGTTTCAACTACAGACCCTGGACGGGAAAGTGGCGCGGCATTTCCGCGTGAAGGACCAGCGCATCACCAGCCAATCGGGTGTGCACGCCGAGCCTGCTTTCGCCATTGCCTTCAAAGACGCTGCTTACGGCTTCGCCACGATGCAAGCGAAAAACAAGCAGTTGGCGTTCATGACAGGTATTCAGGACAAGTCGATCCAGATCAAGGGCAACCCGGCGCTGGTGATCTGGTTTCAGGGGCTGACCAAGTATTTGAGGCCGAAGAAGGCGAAGGCTTGAAGGCACAAGGTCTTGAGGTCTTGCGGGTAGCTCCAGCGAGAAATATGCGTGAGGGTAGTCCGAGCGCCTGGTCCATCCATCGGTGTTCGAACTGAACAATCGCTCGCATCAGTGCGAGCCGTGGACATGAAGCGAGCACGATCAAAGCCGCCGTTGACCAGAGACTGATATCGGCCAGAAGCCGACTATCGTGAGAGGGGGCGGCTGTTACAGGTCTGCCGAATTAATATGCTCACTGTAATACGTTTCGTTTGATCCCACAGTCATGCATTGGACAACAGACACTGCCGACGCCCACCACGGTGCGCGTCGACAGTCCACATCTCAATTGATGTGGTTGCCCACTACTTCAACAATTCGCTGAGCGATATGTTTGACATGGGTCTCTAGCGCAAAGTGACCCGTATCCAGCAACTCCACCACCGCATTCGGATTGTCGCGCGTGTAGGCCTCAGCCCCTGGCGGAATGAAGAACGGGTCGCCCTTGCCCCAGATCGCCAACGTCGGCAACTTTGTATCGCGGAAGAACTGTTGAAACGCCGGATACAGCTTCAGGTTGTTCTGGTAGTCGTAGAACAGGTCCAACTGAATGTCTTTGTTACCCGGCCGTTCCAGCAACAGCGCGTCCAGATAGTAAGCCTCGGGGGCGATGAGATCCGGATTGCTCACCCCTTCCACGTACTGCCAGCGGGTGCCTTCCAGATGCAGGATGGCATCGTTGATCACCTGCCGATTGGTCGGCGACGGGTCTGCCCAATACTTGCGGATCGGTGCCCAAGCCTCCCCCAGACCTTCGAGATAGGCATTGCCGTTCTGCGAAACAATCGCGCTCACCCGCTCCGGATAGGCCAGTGCCAGGCGCAGGCCGGTAGGCGCGCCGTAGTCGAAGAAGTACATCGCATAACGATTGAGTTCCAGCACATCGACAAACTGGCGAATCGTCTCGCCGATGGCATCGAAGGTGTAGCGGTAATTGCGCTGCGCCGGAACCTCGGTGAAGCCGAATCCCGGCAGATCCGGCGCGATCAGCCGGTACTTGTCCGCCAGCAGCGGGATCAGGTCGCGGAACTGGTGCGACGAGCTGGGGAATCCGTGCAACAGCAGCAGCACTGGTGCATCCGGAGCGCCCGCTTCTCGGTAGAAAACCTCGACGCCATCGGCTTCGACGGATTTGTAGGCAACCTGGATATGTTGAGACACGGTCATGGCTTAGCCCTCATGTAACTTGTCAAATTGAATTTTACCGGTTACAGGAATGTATTCTGCACAAGGCATGTAACTAGTCAAATAATTTTTATAGGTTACAATCTGCGCATCGGCTCAACCGGACATTGTCATGACCGCCTCCCCCATCGAACCGCCCACACCCCTGATACTGGCCGACCATCCGGCGCTGGACCTGTTGAACACACAAATGATGGTCGACGGTCAGCGCCGCGATCTGCTGACCAGCGATGCCGACGCGGCGCAGTGGCTGGAGCAGATCGGCTTCGGACCGGCGGATGAAATGGTGGTGGGTGACGGGCAATTGCTCGCCCGATTGCGCACGTTGCGCGACTGCATCGAAGACCTGCTCGCCGCTCGCCGGGAGAATCGCGTGGCGGACCCGTCGGCACTCAATACCTTTCTGCTGCAAGCGGTGCCGCAACTGGTCTGGGAGGAAGCGGGCGTCCCGCTGCTCGATCGCTTCCGACAGGCTGACGCCACTAACCAACGCCTTGGCCGCCTGGCCTACACCGCCGCCGAGCTGCTGGCCGAAGGTGATTTCAGCCTCGTGCGCAAATGCGAAAGCGCGGACTGTTCATTGATGTTTTACGACCGCACTAAGTCGCACAAACGACGCTGGTGCAGCATGGCGCTGTGCGGAAACCGGCATAAGGTCGCCGAGTTCCGCAAGCGGCGTCAGGGGGGAGCGGACTGAAGTTGGCGAGGCTGTCCGATCAGTGCAGATGCTGTCCGACCCATTGAGCAACGGTGAAGACAGTCGCTCCCACAGGCACTGCGCAAATCCTGTGGGCGCGTGGCTTGCCCGCGTAGCTTTTAAGGCTGGGAAAATTGCGAGGCCAGTTCGCGCAGCAGCACTTCGGCTTCGAGGACTTTGCTGACCACGTCGTTGGCCTTGTCGCGGCTCAGGCCGAGGCGTTCGAGCAGGGCTTCGGGGATGTCTTCGTCGGGGCCGGAGCCGATGCCGCGGCTGCGCAGCAGGCGTACTGCCAGGCACACCAGGTTCGGGTACTCGGCGTAGTTGCCGTCGTAGGCCGGGTCGTGCTGGAAGCGTAGCGCGGTGGCCAGTTCTTCGGGCATGTCCCAATAGCGCATCAGCCACGAGCCGATCTGTTCACGGCTGATGCCCAGCAGGTGTTGTTCGATGTAGCTGTGGCACAGGTGCGGGTTGACCTCCAGGTGACGGCAGATCAGCGAAAAGTGCGGCGGGAACACGTGGGCCAGCAGTAGGTAGCCGAAGTTGTGCAGCAGGCCGGCCAGGTAGGTCAGGCCGGCTTCCGGGCGCTGGGCGCGTGGCATGGCGCGGGTCAGGCCTTCGATGACGGCGGCGGTGTAGATCGATTGCTGCCAGTACGGCGTGCTGTGTTGCGGACGATCTTTGGGCAGGCTCAGGGTTTTGCCCAGGGCCAGGCCCAGCGCCAGGTTGATCACCAGATCGAAACCCAGTACCCGGACGATGGCGTCTTCTACCGAACGAATCTTGCCCGGCGAGGCGTAGTACGGCGAGGCCGCCCAGCTCACGACTTGCGCGGCCAGTGCCGGGTCGGTTTCGACCACGCCGGTGATGTCGTCGATGGTGGCGTTGGGGTCGACGCGCAGCTTGATGATTTTTTGCGCGGTTTCGGCCAGTGGCGGAATTTCGATGGTCGCTTCCAGGCGTTGCTGGATGCGTCGCGCGGTGAACGCTTGAACGGCCTGGGTGATTTCCTCGCGGTCATCGTCGGGGCGGTCGAGGTTCGGGCGGATGCTGGTCAGCGCTTCGCCGAAGTTGGCGGCGCTGGCTTTGCTGAGCATGGATTTGAACGCTTCGCTGGAGATCTCCAGCAACACGCCCGGCTCGCCGGAATTGACCAGCAGGCTCGGCTCACGCAGCAAGCTTTCTTCGTACAGGCAGGGCGAGGTAGTCAGTGATGGCAGGCCTGGCAGCAGGCTCAGGCTGTGTTTGCCGAGCATTTTTTCCAGGCGCTCAGTCGGTACGGCCGTGAGGCGGCGACCGGTGAGTTCGGTAAGGCGATTGAGGTCGAGCAACTGATTTTGCGCAAACAGCACCATCAGCGTGCCAACGGCGTCATCGAGCAGGACGGCTTGCACCTTGCGCGCCGGATTCAGGCCGTGATGGTCCAGGACCTCTTCATAGGCAATGCCCAGCTTGCCTAGCAGCATCCGTATAACCGACGGTGCGTGCGGAAGTTCGGGAGCGAGGGCTGCGTCGGTCATGGTCTGGATCCAGTTCAAAACAATTGCAGGAGTATAACCAGCTCTGTAGGAACGAGCTGATAGAAACTGCGACGGTGCTCACACTTGGCCGTATTGCTGCCCGTGACGCAGCCAGCGGTCGAGGAGCGGGCTGACATGGTCGGGCCAGCGTTCCAGCAGGGCTTGAGCGGCATCGCGCACCGCGGGTAGCAAGTCAGCATCACGCATCAGGTCGGCGACCTTGAATTGCAGCAGGCCCGTCTGCCGCGTGCCGAGCATTTCGCCAGGCCCGCGCAGTTCGAGGTCTTTTTCGGCGATGACAAAGCCGTCGTTGGTTTCGCGCATGATGCCCAGGCGCTGGCGCCCGATCTGTGACAGCGGCGGATGGTAGAGCAAAACACAATGGCTGGCCGCGCTGCCTCGGCCCACGCGGCCGCGCAATTGGTGCAGTTGTGCAAGGCCCAGGCGCTCAGGGTTTTCGATGATCATCAGGCTGGCGTTGGGTACGTCCACGCCGACTTCGATAACGGTAGTGGCCACCAGCAGTTGCAGGTTGCCGGCCTTGAACTCGGCCATCACTGCGGCTTTTTCCAGCGGCTTCATGCGGCCGTGAATCAAGCCGACCTTCAGCTCACCGAGCGCGGCAGTCAGGTCCTCGTAGGTGGTTTCAGCGGCTTGGCAGGTCAGCTCTTCGGATTCTTCGATCAGCGTGCACACCCAATAGGCCTGACGCCCTTCGGCACAAGCGCTGCGCACCCGTTCGATGACTTCGACGCGGCGGGTATCGGTGATCAATACGGTGTTGACCGGAGTTCGACCGGGCGGCAATTCGTCGAGGATCGAAGTGTCGAGGTCGGCGTAGGCGCTCATGGCCAGCGTGCGCGGGATCGGCGTGGCGGTCATGATCAATTGATGCGGGCACATCCGCCCGCCGACGCCTTTCTGCCGCAAGGCAAGGCGCTGTTGTACGCCGAAGCGGTGTTGCTCGTCGATGATCACCAGCGCCAGGTTCTTGAACTGCACTTCGTCCTGAAACAGGGCGTGAGTGCCGACCACCATCGGCGCGCCATTGGCGATTTGTTCCAGCGCGGCGACGCGGTTTTTGCCCTTGAGCTTGCCGGCCAGCCATGCGACTTCGATGCCCAGCGGTTCGAGCCAGCGCTTGAAGGTGATGAAGTGTTGCTCGGCAAGAATCTCGGTGGGCGCCATCAACGCGACCTGATAACCCGCTTCCAGGGCTTGCAGCGCAGCGAGGGCGGCGACCACGGTTTTACCCGAGCCGACATCGCCCTGAATCAGCCGCAACATCGGCTCGTGCTGGCTGAGGTCGTAGGCGATTTCGTTGCCGACCCGCTGTTGGGCGCCGGTGGGATTGAAGCCGAGGTTGGCCAGGTATCTGGCGGGCAGCCGGGTGGCTTTGGGCATCGCCGGCGCACGCAGCGCACGCATGCTTTCGCGCAGACGTTGCTGGGACAGTTGATGGGTCAGCAGTTCTTCAAAGGCCAGGCGGTGCTGCGCCCAGTGATGACCGAGGGCGAGTTCGTCGACATCGGCATCGGCCGGTGGGTTGTGCAGGTAGCGGATCGCGTCGGCCAGTGGCGCCAGTTGATAGTCCCGGGCCAGTTCGTTGGGCAGCCAGTCGGGCAGGCTGCTGGGGCCGAGCAAGGTCAGGGTTTGCATGCACAGTTGACGCAAACGTTGCTGCGTCAGGCCCTCGGTGAGCGGGTAGACCGGCGTGAGTGTCTCGTCCACGGGCGGCGGTTCGTCGCCGGTGATGGCGCGGTACTCCGGGTGATAAATTTCCAGTCCCGATGCGCCGGGGCGTGCTTCGCCGTAACAGCGAACCCGAGTACCGCGTTTAAGCCCTTCTTTTTGCGCATTGCTGAAATGGTAGAAACGCAGGCTGAGCCCGCCGGTACCGTCCTGCAGGCGTACTACCAGACTGCGACGGCGGCCCATGACTACGTCGGCGCCGCTCACGGTGCCTTCGACCACCGCATCCTGGCCCGGGCGCAATGCGCCGATCGGCACCACGCGGGTGCGATCCTGGTAGCGCAACGGCAGGTGAAACAGCACGTCCTGAAGATTTTCCAGACCGACCTTGGCCAGCTTTTCGGCCATGGATTCACCGACACCCTTGAGTGCCGTCACTGACACTTGCGACAACTCGGTCATGGCGTTGGCTTAACCGGCCGTTACCGGTGCAGCGGGTTTAGCCACCGAGCACAGGCGAATGGAGTCAGCGAGAATCTCGATGGCCTTCGGACGCGGGAAGCTCGCGCGCCAGGCAATGGCCACGGTGCGGAAAGGGACTGGAGCCGACAGCGGTCGAACTTCGATCACCCCAGGGGCGTAGTGGTGACTGTCGACTGCCGACAACGGCAGGATCGAGATGCCGAGACCGGACGCGACCATGTGACGGATGGTTTCCAGCGAGCTGGATTCGACCGTGGTGTGCTTGGCACCGTCGTTGCCCTTGGTCAGGGTCGGGCAGGCCTCCAGCACTTGATCACGGAAGCAGTGACCTTCACCGAGCAGCAGCAGGCTCTTGTCGTTGAGCAGGCTGGCGTCGATGGATTCTTTTTGCGTCCATGGGTGCTGGGCCGGCATCAAGACATAAAACGGTTCGTCATAAAGCTGCAACGTCAGCACGTCGGCTTCGCTGAACGGCAACGCGATGATGATCGCGTCGAGTTCGCCGTTGCGCAGCTTGTCGCGCAGGACGTGGGTGAAATTTTCTTCGATGTACAACGGCATCTGCGGGGCGACCCGGTGCAGTTGCGGGATCAGGTGCGGGAACAGGTATGGGCCAACGGTGTAGATCGCACCGACTTTCAACGGCGCGGTCAGCTGGTTTTTGCCGGCTTGTGCCAGTTCGCGAATGCCCTGGGCTTGTTCCAGTACCTTTTGGGCCTGAGCCACAATGCCTTCGCCAACCGGGGTCAGGCGCACGGCGCTTTTGCTGCGCTCGAAAATCAGCACACCGAGTTCGTCTTCAAGCTTTTTCACGCCCACCGACAGGGTCGGTTGGCTGACGTGGCAACGCTCGGCCGCGTGGCCGAAGTGCTGCTCTTGGGCGAGGGTAACGATGTAGCGTAATTCTGTAAGAGTCATAGCAAGCGTCCATGAAGTTGCGAGCCAAGCATACCGGCTGCAATCGATAGACGCACGTTATCAGACAGTATGTGCTGAGTGACACCGGGCAATGCGTGTTTGCCGTTTCCAGATATGCAAAAGGCACCTTTCGGTGCCTTGCAGGCTGGTTTGAGCCGATGAGCGCGGGGAGGCGTTTACCGTCGACGCTTTTCCAGCGAATAAACAAAAGGTGCAACGATTTCGATGGAGCCGTTGTTCAGCATGTCGGCCGGTGGTTTGGGCAGCGGCTGGGCGCGGCGGATCATGTCCAGGGTAGCCCGGTCCAGATCGGCGTTACCGGAGCGGCCCACCAGTTCGAACGACAACACATTACCTTCGGCATCCACGACAAAGCGCAGACGGTTCAAGCCTTCCTTGCCCCGCGATTGCGCGCTGGCCGGGTACTTCTTGTACTTGGCCAAGTGCGCAAGCAGAGTGCCTTCCCAACTGGCCTTGGCCGCCACTTGTGCGGGTGACGGACCGGGCGCCGGCTGAGCGGATTTCTCCGTGGGTGCCTGGGTCGGTTGCGTGTCGCTCGGTTTTTCCTCGGATGGTTTTTCCTTCGGCGGCTCAGGCTTTTTCTCCACCGGCTTGGGTGGTTTCGGCTTGGGCTTGGGCGGCTTGGGCTTGGGTACCGCAATCTCGGCTTTGGGCGCTTCGGCCAGCTTCGGGATGGGCAGTTCTTCCACCGGTGCTGGTGGCTGTGGCGGCGTTATCACCTTTGGCGGTGCCGGCGGTGGCGGGGCAGGAACCGGCGCCAGCTCGACCATCATTGCCTGCGGCGGCAGTTCGATGGGCGGGCGGGCGGTCCAGTTCAGCGCCAGCGCGATGGCCAGCGCGTGAACACCCAGCACGATGGCCAGGCTACCGCTGTAACGCGTCAACTTATGGCGCGTCTCGATCATTTTTTGGCTGCCGTCTCGAGTCCGACCAGGCCGACCTTCAGATAACCGGCCGAGCGAAGGTTGTCCATTACGCTCATCAGATCACCGTAATCCACGCCTTTATCGGCCTGGAAGAAGATCGTCGTGTCTTTCTTGCCTTGGGTCTTGGCGTCGAGGGTGGCGCCAAGGGCATCGGCTTTCACTTCGTCGTCGCCGAGGAACAGCCGTTGGTCGGCCTTGACGCTGAGGAACACCGGTTTCTCTGGCCGCGGCGCCGGTTTGGCGGTGGAGGCGGGCAGGTCGACCTTGATGTCCACGGTCGCCAGCGGCGCCGCCACCATGAAGATGATCAACAGCACCAGCATCACGTCGATGAACGGCGTGACGTTGATTTCGTGGTTTTCGGCCAGATCGTCGTCTGCGCCTTCTTTCAAATGCAGGCCCATGGCCGATTACCCCACTTTCACCATGTGCGGATGCGAACTGCGCTCAGGCTGGTGATCGAGGTCGCGGCTGACCAGCAGCAGGACTTCTGCCGAAGCGTCGGACACCTGCGCCTTGTAACCGGCGATGGAACGCGCAAACACGTTGTAGATCACCACCGCAGGAATTGCCGCAACCAGGCCGAGTGCGGTTGCCAGCAAGGCTTCGGCGATGCCGGGAGCCACGACGGCGAGGTTGGTGGTCTGGGTTTTAGCGATACCGATGAAGCTGTTCATGATGCCCCACACCGTACCGAACAGGCCGACAAACGGAGCGGTGGAACCGATGGTGGCGAGAACGCCGGTGCCGCTGCTCATGTTGCGGCCGCAAGCTGCTACCAGACGCTCAAGGCGGAAGCTGACGCGTTCCTTGATGCCTTCTTTCTCGCGGCTGCTGGCCGACAGATGCATTTCTTCCAGGGCATCATGGACCAACAGGTTGGCGAGGGTGCCCGGCTTGGTCGCAGAGGCGCTGGCTTCTTTGAGTGTGGTGGCTTTTTTCAGGTGGGCGATTTCGCTGCGCAGACGACGCTTGGCGCCCATCAGCTCAAAGCCTTTGGCAATCCAGATGGTCCAGGTAATGATCGACGCGATGGCCAGGCCAATCATCACAAGCTTCACGATGATGTCGGCGTTTTGGTACATGCCCCATGGCGACAGGTCATGCGCCATGCCCAGGCTGTTGTCGGCTTCGAGGACTTCAGGGACGTTTTCGCCGAGCGCTTGCGAAGCGGCTGCTGGCTGGGCCGGGTCGATCGCGACAGGCGCGGCGTTTTCGGCCGGGGTGGATGCGGCGGCGGCCGGGGTGGCAGGCGCTTGTGCGTCTGCGAAGGCGGCGGTCGGCGCCAGCATCAGGCTGAGCAGCACGGCGGCCACTGCGCTCCAGGCGCGAGGTCGTTTGGTTGGCGAAGCGGGGAGTTGATTGCGTGTCATGCTGGCCGGACCTGAGAGAGAAAAACGGGTCATGTTCTTCCAGGCCTCGAAGGGCCGAGAACAAAAGTGGCGTGCATTATTGCAAGTAATTCTTGTTAACAAAAGTAATAGAGTAACTTTATTTACGTCCCGCGATGACTGGTTGCCTGGTCTTTCTTGAGTGAGATCGCAACTACTTCTGTAATTTTCAGCGCATATTGGCGCTGGTTGTTGACGTAATGTGAACATTTCCGATTTCCATATCGTCCCGGTTGTGGCCGTCAAAAAATGAAAACCGAAGTTTTTGTCCGGGCCTGATTTGGGGACGAGGTTTCACCGCGCAAAAATTTGCACACAAAAACGCGCATATTCCGTCGGCGGACGGGGAAAGTCTTGGTTGTTATGGCGCGTTTGTTTTCCGCTCCCGATCTGGCAGGTGCCGTCTTCAGGCGAAAGAAACACCTGAGCCTGCCAGCAGCTTTATTCAAATGCAGGCCATTTCAGAAACTCCTGATATACCGCTCATCCGCTTCCTGATGAAATAGCTCTCCAGGATCTGCATTGCGCATCAAGCACCAGGAGGGAGTCAAAGTGAGTTATCTAAAGAATTTGTACTGGAAGCGCTGGATTAGGGGGCGTAATTGCAAGCTCGCCGGCGGATTGAACTCCCTGAGCAAAAAGACTGAATTGATCCTTGAGGACGGCGTTACCTTGGGCAGGATTGATATCGATTCACCACGTCTCGATATTGGCGCCCATACCTACATTCGCAGCGGTGGTCATCTATTGCTGGTGTCGTCGATCGGCCGTTTTTGTTCGATTGGTTCGGGGGTGATCATCGGTCAGGAAAAGTACACGCACCCTACTGGGTGGTTGAGCTCACATCCCTTTCAGTACACCGCATCGCCGCTCGCTTACCAAGCCAGGGCTGAAATGGCGGAGGTTGGCCATGACGTGTGGATTGGTCACAACGCCATGATTCTGGAAGGGGTGAAGGTTGGAACGGGCGCCGTTATTGCCACGCGCGCAGTCGTGGCTGAGGATGTGCCGCCCTATGCCATCGTCGCAGGCGTGCCTGCCAAGGTTATCCGGTTCAGGCACTCGCCAGCCTTGGTTGAACGTATGTTGGCGAGCCGGTGGTGGGATATTGACGTTGCAGCGTTGAAGCAACTATCACTCGACGAACCTTCGGCGTGCCTGGAGCAGTTAGAGCAAGTTACGGCTTCGAACGCGGCGCGATACCAAAAAATCAGAGTGACCAGGCGAGGCTGTCAGCTGACCGGCTAAAGCATTTAATTCATGCCCTCCCGTTTGATCCGGCGGATCGTCGACAATAAAAAGGGCTACCCGACGATTTGGGTGGCGCTTTCTATACCCAGCGATCGAAGGTAGAGCGAAAGATGGAAAGCTTCTCGCAAATGTCTTCTGCGCTGAGCAGCCGTGTGCTTGCGTCCGCTATCCGGTTCACCAGGTTGCGTTCTTTGGAGTCATGTAAATGACCCATATCTTTTTTTCCTTCATTGCTAGCCGCTCGTCCATTACCGGGGCTAGTCTGTGCGTTTCCAAGGGGAGTTTTTCTGATGTCCGCGCCTTCTGTTTTGATCGCCGGTTGCGGTGATGTCGGCAGCCGTCTCGCCACGCAACTGCTGGCTGGCGGGTGGGAGGTCCATGGGTTGCGGCGTGACGTTTCGCGCTTGCCCGAGGGTGTCATCGGCGTTGCCGGCGACCTGTTCAATAAGGACTGCCCGCAGACCTGGCCGGTCGGTGCGGTGGATTACGTGGTCTATTGCGCAGCCGCCACCGATCACGATGAGGCGGGCTACCGTGCCGCTTATATCCAGGGCTTGCAGCATGTATTGGAGTGGCTCGACGATTATGGGCAGGTGCCCAATCGCCTGTTGTTCGTGTCCAGCAGCAGTGTCTACGGCCAGCAGGCGGGCGAATGGGTCGACGAGACTTCGCCGGCCATCGCGGCTGGTTACTCTGGGCGAGTGATGCTCGAAGCCGAACAGATCGCGCTCAACAGCGGCATTCCAGCCAGCATCGTGCGTTTGACCGGCATTTACGGTCCGGGTCGTGAATGGCTGCTGACTCAGGTCCGCCGCGGGTACCGGGTGGCGGTCGATCCTCCGCTGTATGGCAACCGGATTCATGCCGATGACGCCGCTGGGTTGATGGCGTGCCTGCTTGAGGCGGATCGGCGCGCAGTGAAGCTGGATGACGTCTACATTGGCGTCGATGACGCACCGGCAGCGTTGGCGGATGTCGTGGGCTGGTTGCGCGAGTATCTGGGTGTGACCGAATGGGCCGATGATGCCAGCGTGCGGCGCACGGGCAGCAAGCGCTGCAGCAATGCACGGGCGAAAGCATTGGGCTGGACGCCAAAGTATCCGAGCTTTCGTGAAGGTTATGCAGCCATTCTTGAAGGCCGCAGCTGACGTTCAGTCACCCGAAAACCTGTAGGAGCCGGCTTGCTGGCGATAGCAGTATCAGATTCAAAGCAGATGTTGAATTTGAAGGCCCTATCGCCAGCAAGCCGGCTCCTACAAGCGGGTGGCTTTCAATGGGTTGCTTATTGTTTCTCGAGCAACCACTTGCGATCACCCGGAGTGAACTGGGGCATTTCATCCGCCTGCGCGGTGTTCACGGTCTGGAAGATTTCCAGTTCTTTGCCTTTGCGGGCAAAGATCCAGGCATTTCCCTGGCCGTTGAGTTGCAGCCACATGTTGTCGTTGCCGCCGCTCATCGATGCGCAATCACCCGCCAGACACAGGGCATAGCGGTCACTCCCTGGCAGGCCGGTCACTTGGCCGTCGGCCTGGAACTGCACGGTATTGCCTTCACCGGGGCCGCTGACGACTTTCCAGCTGCCGCCCATGTAGGCTGAATACAGCGCGCGTTCAAAGCTGGCGCCGATCGGAGCGCCATCCGGTACCGGAATCGACGCACGGTCGAAGACCTGGGCCGGTTCGTTTTCGCTGGCGGCCTGGCTCAATTGTTTGCCGTCGCGCTTGAGCTCGCTACCGGAGCTGCCATAAAAGTCGATTTTCCAGGCGCCGGACTCTTCGCCGAGCAGCTTGCCGTCGACATTTTCAAAACCATTGGTGTAGCGGGCCTGGCCGGCCTTGGTGTTGACGTCCCATTCCAGGTTCGGGCCATAGGCCTGGAGCGCTTCACGCAGGGGAACGCCTTTGGATGCAGCGTCAATCGCCACCTGGTTGATCCAGGTGCCGCTGATATCACGGTCGGCAGGGTCGCTGGCACATCCGCCCAGGAACAGGGCGAGCAGCGAGAGAGCAAGCGCTTTGCGCATGGGTGGAATCCTTTCAAGCTTTCTTTACAGCAGAGCCGTTGGCGCAGCCATAGGCTGCGCCGCACGCATTACTCGATGACCAGGATGGCATCCATTTCAACCTGCGAACCCTTGGGCAGGGCTGCTACGCCGATAGCGGCGCGAGCTGGGTACGGTTGGTCGAAGTATTTGCCCATGATCTCGTTGACCTTGGCGAAGTGGCTCAGGTCGGTGAGGAAGATGTTCAGCTTGACGATGTCCTTGAACGAACCGCCGGCGGCTTCAGCCACGGCTTTGAGATTCTCGAACACCTGGACGGTCTGGGCTTCGAAGCCTTCAACCAGTTCCATGGTCTTTGGGTCCAGTGGAATCTGACCGGACATGTAAACGGTGTTGCCTGCCTTGATCGCCTGGGAGTAAGTACCGATGGCGGCCGGGGCCTTGTCGCTGGTGATAACGGTCTTGGTCATTGATGACTCCTTGTAAGAGGTGGCAACGTTTGTGCGCTATGCACGCATGCGGGTGATGCGAATCACCCCGGTGAGGGCACGCAGTTTCTTGATCACGCGGGCCAGGTGTACACGGTCGTGCACGCTGACCACCAACTGGACCACGCTGATACGACCATCGCGTTCGTCCATGCTGATTTTCTCGATGTTGCCGTCGGCCGCGTTGACGCTGCTGGCCAGCAGCGCGATCAGGCCACGCTGGTGTTCCAGCTCCACGCGCAGCTCGACGTTGAATTCGCCGGTGACGTCTTTGGCCCATGACAGCTGGATGCATTTTTCCGGGTTATGACGGATTTCGCTGATGTTGCGGCAGTTGTCCAGGTGCACGACCATGCCTTTGCCTGCGGACAGGTGGCCGACAATCGGGTCGCCCGGGATTGGCGTACAGCATTTGGCATAGCTGAGTACCAACCCTTCGGTGCCACGAATTGCCAGCGGACCTTCCGGGCTTGGCAACTGTTCGCCTTCGCCGAGCAGTCGACGAGCCACCACATAAGCCATGCGATTGCCCAGGCCAATGTCTTCCAGCAAGTCTTCGATCAGTTCCTGGCGGTATTCAACCAGCATCGCCTTGACCCGCTCGGCCGGGATTTTCTCCAGCGAGCTGTCGAAACCGTTGAGGACCTTGTTCAGCAGGCGTTCGCCCAGGCTGATGGATTCGGAGCGACGTTGCAGCTTGAGCGCATGGCGGATGTGTGTCCGCGCCTTGCCGGTGACCACGAAATTGAGCCACGCCGGATTCGGCCGCGCGCCGGGCGCGCTGACGATCTCGACCGTGGAGCCGCTTTGCAGCGGTTCGGACAGCGGCGCGAGACGGCGGTTGATCCGGCAGGCAATGCAACTGTTGCCGACATCGGTGTGCACCGCGTAAGCGAAATCGACCGCCGTGGAGCCTTTGGGCAGCTCCATGATCCGGCCTTTGGGCGTGAACACGTAGACCTCGTCCGGGAACAGGTCGATCTTCACGCTTTCGATGAATTCCAGCGAGTTGCCCGCACGCTGCTGCATTTCCAGCACGCCTTTGACCCACTGGCGAGCGCGGGCGTGCGTGCCTTTTGGCTGCTCGTCGCCGCTGGATTTATACAGCCAATGGGCGGCGATGCCGTTGTTGGCCATTTCTTCCATTTCGCGGGTGCGGATCTGGATCTCGATCGGTACGCCGTGCATGCCGAACAGTGTGGTGTGCAGCGATTGGTAGCCGTTGGCCTTGGGAATCGCGATGTAGTCCTTGAAGCGACCCGGCAGCGGTTTGTACAAATTATGTACAGCACCCAGCACGCGGTAGCAGGTATCGACCTTGTCGACGATGATCCGGAACGCATAGACGTCCATGATCTCGTTGAAGGCCCGACGCTTGCCGCGCATTTTCTTGTAGATGCCGTAGAGGTGTTTCTGGCGACCGCTGACCTCGCCCTGAATGCCGTCGACGGCCAGGCAATGGCTGAGGGACTCTTCGATCTTGTTGACGATTTCCTTGCGGTTGCCCCGGGCGCGCTTGACCGCCTGGTAGATCCGCGCGGAACGCATCGGGTGCATGGCCTTGAAGCCGAGGTCTTCGAATTCTATGCGGATGGCGTGCATGCCCAGCCGGTTGGCGATGGGCGCATAGATCTCCAGGGTTTCCTTGGCGATGCGCCGGCGTTTTTCGCCGGACAGCACTTCCAGCGTGCGCATGTTGTGCAGGCGGTCGGCCAGCTTGACCAGGATCACGCGAATGTCACGCGCCATGGCCATGGCCATTTTCTGGAAGTTTTCGGCCTGGGCTTCGGCTTTGGTCTCGAAGTTCATCTGGGTCAGTTTGCTGACCCCATCAACCAGTTCGGCCACGGTTTCGCCGAACTGCGCTTGCAGCGCTTCCTTGGCGATACCGGTGTCTTCGATCACGTCATGCAGCATGGCCGCCATCAGGCTCTGATGGTCCATGTGCATGTCGGCAAGAATATTGGCCACGGCAAGAGGATGCGTGACATACGCCTCGCCGCTACGGCGGCGTTGGCCGTCGTGGGCTTGTTCGGCGTAGAAATACGCTCGGCGGACCAGGTTGACCTGGTCTTTGCCGAGGTAGGTCGATAAGCGATCGGCGAGGGCGTCTATGCTCGGCATGATGTCTCCTGCCGTAAGCTGTGATCCCGCGCCGTGCTACGTCGACCAGGCATAGGCTTAGACGGCCTCGTTGGACTCGTCCTCGAATGCAGCAAAAAGCGGTTCATCTTCAACGATTTCGGCTTCAGCGATAGCTGCGTAGTCGATCAGGCCTTCAGCGATTTCACGCAGGGCGACGACGGTAGGCTTGTCGTTTTCCCAGGCTACTTTCGGCTCTTTGCCGCCGGTGGCCAGTTGACGGGCACGCTTGGTAGAGAGCATGACCAGCTCAAAGCGGTTATCCACGTGTTCTAGGCAGTCTTCAACGGTTACGCGGGCCATGGTCTTCCTCGTAGCAAATGCAATATGCGCGCTGCCCGGATGGGCGAGCGGACTCAACAGTTTAAAAAATCACCAGCGATTAGGGAAGCGCTGATTTTTTGATCAAGCCCTTCAACGCGCTGCAAGTGCCAATGTAAAGCCCTTGCAGCGGTTTTGGGAAGTGCTCTTTAACCGAGCAATTCAGCCAGCAATTTGCCGTGGCGCTGTTGCTGGCGCTTCTGAATCAGCTGATTGGCGCGAAAAATCGCCTTCAGATCGTGCAGTGCGTGGGCGAAATCGTCGTTGATGATCAGGTAGTCATAGTCGACATAGTGGCTCATCTCGCTGACGGCTTCGCGCATCCGGCCATCGATGATTTCGTCGCTGTCCTGGCCGCGATTGGTCAGGCGCTGATGCAGGGCTTCAAGTGACGGCGGCAAGATGAAAATCGAACGGGCCTGAGGCATCAGCTTGCGCACTTGCTCGGCGCCTTGCCAGTCGATTTCCAGAATCAGGTCGTGTCCTTCGTCCAGGGTCTGCTGCAAGTGGCTCTGCGAGGTCCCGTAGAGATTGCCGAACACTTCGGCGCGCTCGAGGAAATCCCCGTGTTCGATCATCTTCACGAACTCGCTGCGCTCGACGAAGTGATAGTTCACGCCGTTCACTTCACCGGGGCGCATGGCGCGGGTGGTGTGCGAGACCGAAACGCGAATTTCCGGATCGGCGTCGGTCAGGGCCTTGACCAGGCTGCTTTTGCCCGCGCCCGATGGGGCGGAAATGATGTAGAGGGTGCCGGTGCTGTGGGTCATGTCGGGGTTGCCTTACTCAATATTCTGCACTTGTTCACGCATCTGCTCGATCAACACTTTCAGGTTGACCGCCGCTTGGGTGCTGCGCGGGTCGAAGGCTTTGGAGCCCAGGGTGTTGGCTTCGCGGTTGAGCTCCTGCATCAGGAAGTCCAGGCGCCGACCGGCGGCGCCGCCAGACTTGAGTACACGACGAACTTCGATGATGTGAGTGCTCAGGCGATCCAGTTCTTCGGCGACGTCGCTTTTCTGCGCGAGCATGACCATTTCCTGCTCCAGACGCTGTGGGTCCATCTCGGCCTTCATGTCGGCGAAACGATCAAGCACTTTCTGGCGCTGGGTGGCGAGCATTTGCGGAACCAGTTCACGCAGGGTCACCACGTCTTCTTCAATGGACGTCAGGCGCTCATTGATCAGCCGTGCCAGCTCCGCGCCCTCTCGCTCGCGTCCGGCCTTGAGCTCTTTCAGGCCCTGGTTGAACAGCGCCAGTGCCTGGGCATTCAAGGCTTGCGGGTCGGTGGCGTCACCTACAAGTACGCCGGGCCAGGCCAGGACTTCCAGCGGGTTCAGTGCTGCCGGGTTCTTGATCAGGCTGGCAACGGTCTCGGCGGCGGCGACCAGTTGTGCGGCGCGTGCCTGGTCGACTTGCAGCGGTTTGCCGGTGTTTTCTTCGGTGAAGCGCAGGGTGCATTCGAGCTTGCCCCGGGATACACCTTGGCGCAGGGCTTCACGGACGGCACCTTCGAGGTCGCGAAAGGACTCCGGCAGGCGCAGGTGGGGTTCCAGGTAGCGGCTGTTGACCGAGCGCAGTTCCCAGCTCAGGGTGCCTTGGACGCCGGCGCTTTCGACGCGGGCGAAGGCGGTCATGCTGTGCACCATGGAGGTACCTCGCAGTGCAGATCGGCGCGGAACTGATGTTCAGGCAATCCGATATCAATGAATTAAAGCCGACTGGCAGCAAAGGCGCAGGATTGTAGCGCAGTGGCGCCAATGCGCCCAAACACACGGAGTGACAATCGGCTGCAGGTCGTCGGGCACGGGCTGTTCAGAGCCTTCGCTCGTCCGAGTAATTTTTTAGAAGTGCCCAGGCGTGGCTGGCGGCTCTATAATGCTTCGCAGTTTTCCGTCCCCGTACAGGTATCCCTTATGAAACGTCCAAGTGGTCGCGCTGCCGATCAGCTCCGCTCGATCCGCATTACCCGCAACTACACCAAACATGCCGAGGGATCTGTACTGGTCGAGTTCGGTGATACCAAGGTCATCTGCACCGTCAGCGTCGAAAACGGCGTGCCGCGCTTCCTCAAGGGCCAGGGCCAGGGTTGGCTGACCGCCGAGTACGGCATGCTGCCACGCGCCACCGGCGAGCGTAACCAGCGTGAGGCGAGCCGCGGCAAGCAAGGCGGCCGTACCCTGGAAATCCAGCGCTTGATCGGGCGTTCCCTGCGTGCTGCGCTGGACATGTCCAAGCTGGGCGACGTCACCCTTTACGTTGACTGCGATGTGATCCAGGCCGATGGCGGTACTCGCACCGCGTCCATCACCGGCGCCATGGTCGCCCTGGTCGATGCCTTGAAAGTGATCAAGAAGCGCGGCGGCCTCAAAGGCGGCGACCCGCTCAAGCAAATGATCGGTGCGGTGTCGGTCGGCATGTACCAGGGCGAGCCAGTGCTCGACCTTGATTACCTGGAAGATTCGGCGGCAGAGACCGACCTGAACGTGGTGATGACCAGCACTGGCGGGTTCATCGAAGTTCAGGGCACTGCCGAAGGCGCACCGTTCCAGCCGGAAGAATTGAATGCCATGCTGGAACTGGCAAAGAAAGGCATGAACGAGATTTTCGATCTGCAAAAGGCTGCGCTGGCAGACTGATCGGACCGAAGTACACAAGGAGGACGCCATGAGTGAAGAACAACAGCTGCTTCCCACCCCGAGCAAAGAAGTTCGGCAGTGGGCAATGTTTTGTCACTTGTCTGCCTTGTTGGGGATCTGGATTCCGTTCGGTACCCTGATCGGCCCGTTGATTCTCTGGCAGATGAAGCGTGAGATGGACCCGTTCGTCGATGCGCAAGGCAAGGAGGCGCTGAACTTTCAGATCACCGTCGCCATTGCTTCTGCCATTTGTTTCTTGCTGATGGTGGTGATTGTCGGGTTCTTCCTGTTCGGTCTGGTGGCGATAGGTGCGTTGGTACTGACGATTATCGCCGGGGTCAAGGCTAACGAAGGGTTTCCGTATCGGTATCCGTTTACGTGGCGGTTGATCAAGTAAGCCTGTAGATGCTGTTAGCGAAATGCCCCGACTTGTCGGGGCATTTGCGTTTTTATTATCAAGTTACTTGTTCTTGTAATCTGCGCTTACTTCTTTACATGTTTGGTCACAACTGCAAGACATCAGCTCTTCCCGCATCCTTGGCAGTAAGACTTTACGATTGTTAAAGTTGTCGCACGAAATACCTCTAAGAAATATTTCGATATATTCAGGCCATTGACGGATCCTGAAAGTAAAAGCAATCAGTGTTGAAAACAATCAACCTGTTCAATAGGCGTGTCCAGGTAAACAGTTCGCCTCTGAATGAAAACCCAAGATTATCCCAATGGTTCAACTCGATTTTTATGGAACACTTGTCGCCGCTTCCTTGGTTCTTTTGCTGGGGCGCGGGCTCGTCACACGTGTCGGCTTTTTGCGCGCTTACAATATTCCTGAGCCTGTAGCAGGCGGCTTATTGGTAGCCTTGGTTCTTTTGGTATTACGATCGCTCGATATGGAAGTCCGATTTGATACCTCGCTACAAACGCCATTGATGTTGGCGTTTTTCGCCACGATCGGGTTGAGTGCAGACTTCGCCAGCCTGAAAAAAGGCGGACGCATAGTGGGAATGTTTGTATTGGCGGTCACCGGCTTGCTGGTGGTGCAGAACGCCATGGGCATTGGATTGGCAACGGCTTTGGGGCTCGATCCCCTGATGGGGCTGCTGACAGGCTCGGTGACGCTGGCGGGTGGTCACGGTACCGGGGCTGCATGGGGGGCGACGTTCAGTGAGAAGTACGGTCTGGCTTCCGCCTCTGAACTTGCGATGGCCTCCGCGACGTTTGGCTTGGTGCTGGGCGGTTTGATTGGTGGGCCGGTCGCTCGCCTGCTGATCAAACGGACTCAGGTGCCCGGCTGCCGCGAGCAAGACAAGCCGCGGATACCAAAAGGCTTCGAGCAACCGAACAAAGAACGCTCAATCACCCCGTTTTCCTTCATTGAAACACTCGCACTGATCGCGGTCAGCTTACTCGCGGGCAATCTCCTCAATGGCATGCTCCGCGAAACCGCATTTGAGTTGCCGACGTTCGTCTGCGTATTGTTTGTGGGTGTGCTTTTACGAAACGGGCTTTCAGCGTTGGGCTTGTACCAGGTGTTCGAGCGCGAAGTCTCTGTGTTGGGGAATGTCAGTTTGTCGCTGTTCCTGGCGATCGCGCTGATGTCACTCAAGTTGTGGGATCTGGCGGCACTGGCCTTGCCGTTCTTTATAATTCTGGCCGCGCAAACGATGGTCATGGCGCTCTTTGCGATATTCGTAACATTCAGAATCATGGGCAGTAACTACGACGCGGCCGTGCTGGCGGCAGGACATTGCGGCTTTGGACTGGGTGCAACACCAACTGCCATCGCCAACATGCAGGCCGTGACACAGCGCTATGGACCTTCGCAAATAGCGTTTCTGGTTGTGCCGATGGTGGGGGCTTTCTTTATCGACATTATCAATGTCATCGTGATCAAGTTGTATCTGGCGCTGCCGTTTTTCGGCGCTGCTTGAAGTACCGGTCACTGAGCACCGCCATAAAAAATGCCCGTATCCTGCGATACGGGCATTTTTTTATCTTCGAACAACGTCGAACTTCATTGTCAGCGACAAGTGTTTAGATCGTCAGCGTCCAATCGTAGTCCACGATCAGCGGCGCATGCTGCGAGAACCGTGGCTGACGCGGCAAGCGTGCGCTGCGTACGAAGCGGCGCAGACCCGGGGTCAGCAGCTGGTAATCGAAGCGCCAGCCGAGGTTGAGCATTTCGGCCTGTTCGTTGTCTGGCCACCAGCTGTACTGGTCACCTTCACGGCTGACTTCGCGAAGGGCATCGACATACCCCATGTTGCCGACAATCTCGTCCATCCAGGCCCGTTCAGGCGCCAGGAAGCCCGGAGATTGCTGGCTGTCGCGCCAGTTCTTGATGTCCAGCTTCTGTTGCGCCACATACAGCGAGCCACAATAAATGTACTCGCGGCGTTTGCGCCGTTGCTTGTCCAGGTACTTGGCGAAGTCATCCATAAGCTTGAACTTCTGGTTCAAGTCTTCATCGCCGTTCATGCCCGATGGCAGCAACAAGGTTGCAATACTGACTTTGTCGAAATCGGCTTGCAGGTAGCGCCCGTAGCGGTCGGCCGTCTCGAAACCGAGACCGCTGATGACAGCCTTCGGTTGCAACCGCGAGTACAAAGCCACGCCACCTTGGGCGGGGACTTCGGCGTCGCAGGCATAAAGGAAGTATCCATCCAGTTGGAAGGCTGGATCGTCCAGTTCAAAGGCGGAGGCACGGGTGTCCTGCAGGCAGATGACGTCGGCATTCTGTGCTTGCAGCCAACTGAGCAAACCTCGCTCGACTGCAGCCTGAATACCATTGACGTTCACACTGATGATCCGCATAAATGGCCCCAAAAATCGCGTGCGTGTATGATACACGGCGTCAAGCTAATTAGCTAAATCCGTGGTATTTGGGGTTTTTTTCATGCAAGCGTATCAGCGCGATTTCATTCGTTTTGCCATCGATCGCGGCGTTTTGCGCTTCGGTGAGTTCACCCTGAAGTCCGGGCGTACCAGTCCTTACTTCTTCAATGCGGGCCTGTTCAATTCAGGTTCGGCCCTGGCGCAGCTGGGTCGTTTCTACGCCGCTGCCATCGCCGAAAGCGGTATTGCGTTCGATGTTCTGTTCGGTCCTGCCTACAAAGGCATCCCTTTGGCGGCGACCACTGCCGTGGCATTGGCCGAGCATCACAACCGTGACCTGCCATGGTGTTTCAACCGCAAGGAAGCCAAGGCCCACGGCGAGGGCGGCAGCCTGGTCGGCGCGCCTTTGACCGGCGATGTGCTGATCATCGACGACGTGATCACCGCCGGCACCGCTATCCGCGAAGTGATGCAGATCATCGCTTCCCAGGACGGCGCCAAGGCAGCTGGCGTGCTGATTGCCCTGAACCGTCAAGAACGTGGCAATGGTGAGTTGTCGGCGATCCAGGAAGTCGAGCGTGATTTCGGTATCCCGGTGATCAGCATTGTCTCGTTGAACCAGGTGCTGGAGTTCCTGGCCGATGATCCGCAGCTCAAGCAGCATTTGCCGGCGGTTGAAGCCTACCGCGCGCAGTTCGGCGTCTGACCACAATCCCCCTGTGGGAGCGAGCCTGTGTGGCGAGGGAGCTTGCTCCCGCTGGGCTGCGTAGCAGACCCAAAAAGTTTGTGAGTGCTGCGCACTCAAGCGGGAGCAAGCTCCCTCGCCACAAAAAGTGGATTGTCGCAGGGATTGCAGGCAGAAAAAGACCCCGCTCAGCCAGGCTGAGTGGGGTCTTTTGTTTTGAGTCGTCAGCGCAGTTTCCGCCATTTTCCGACCAGTTTTAATGCCAACCCCAGGTTGAACAGCGCAAACACCAGCAGTGCCACGACGACTAACACGTAAAGCGTTCGGTCCACGTTGAAATCCCATAGATCCAGCGTGCTGCTTCTCATGATCCTCACGGCGGCTGGCAAGTTGACGTAAAACAGCGCCATGAAGGCGCACGTCAGCGGTACGGCGCGGCTAAACAAAACCCCCAGCACTTTCCCCCGGCTGCGTTTTCTGGCCAACGGGCCTGACTCTTTGTCATCCAGTTCCAGCGCCTCATGCAACCGTGGCCAAGCCAGGTTGAACATGAATGTGGTCAGGGTCAGCAGCAAGCCGCTGACCGCGACAATGTCACTGAACGGCATTGAGCCTCAGGGTTTGGCACAACAAAGCGTGGGAGTCTTCGCTGATTTCGAACTGCCCGGCACTGCCCTTGCGTTTGGTGATGGGTTTGAAGGTCGGCTCGTTTTGTGTGATCAGCATGTTCAGCTCATCGCGAATCACGTCTGAACTGATCACCACCAGATAAACCGTCTGCGCATGCTCGGCCGTTTCGATCACTGATCGCATGCTGTGCTGGAGGATCTCGTCCAGTTGATTGCGAAACCGTGAAACCGTGTTTTTCAACAGGGTTTTACTCTGGCTCTGCGTCAGTTGGAAAATCGTCGATATCTGCGATTCAGTGGGCAACGTTTGCCCGAAGTAACTTTGAATCAGGTAGAGCAATCGATCCTGCTTGGCCTCATCGGCCCTGCTGGGCATGCCGCCTTCGACCAGCATCTTCAGGTATTCGGTCAGGCTCGCCTTGGCTATTCGCTCCAGGGCATGGGCGATTTCGCTGTCGGAAATCCTCAAGGTCTTTTTCACCGGCTCCTTCTGCTCGAGGTTGAAAGCCTGGGCATCGATCGTGAACGAGATCTGCATGGTTCAGACCTCCGTGATTACTTGGCAGGCTCGTTTGGGTACGGATCTGCCACGGCATCACCTTGGCCAGTCAGGATGTTCCAGCCATTGAGTACGTGGGTCCCTGGTTGGAAGTCCGGGCACGGTGGAAGAGAAGTCTTTGATTGATTGCTGTATTCGCGCCCGCAATCTGCGCATGCGTAGGTGCCTGCTGAAACGTCGCTGCCGTAGGGAACGTAGTCTTTTTGCATGGGGAAGATCTCCTGTGGATTCAGGGAAGATCGTATGCAGATTGTTTCTTTTGGGATGTCGGACGTTTCGCTTATTTGCGTCGGGCAATTCCTGTAGGCATAAAAAAGATCGCAGACTTGTTCAACTCCTACGGAAGTTTCGTACATCCGAAACCATCCAGTTGGAGCTGCCGCAGGCTGCGATCTTTTTCGTCTTTATTGATCAGGGACGCTTGCGATTGCTGATCAAGGTGCCCACGCCGGTATCGGTGAAGATTTCCAGCAGAATCGCGTTCGGTACGCGCCCATCGATGATCAGCGAGCTGCCCACGCCGCCCTGGACGGCTTCCAGTGCGCAACGGATCTTCGGCAGCATGCCGCCGTAGATGGTGCCATCGGCGATCAGATCGTCGACCTGTTGGGTGGTCAGGCCGGTCAGGACCGTCCCCGACTTGTCCATCAGGCCGGCGATGTTGGTCAGCAGCATCAACTTCTCGGCTTTCAGCGCTTCGGCGACTTTACCGGCCACCAGGTCTGCGTTGATGTTGTACGACTCACCGTTGGCGCCGACGCCGATTGGCGCGATCACCGGGATGAAATCGCCCTTGACCAGCAGGTTGAGCAGGTCGGTATTGATGCCGACGACTTCGCCCACATGGCCGATGTCGATGATTTCCGGCGTGGTCATTTCCGGGGTCTGGCGGGTGACGGTGAGCTTCTTCGCACGAATCAGCTCGGCGTCTTTACCGGTCAGGCCGATGGCGCTGCCGCCATGTCGGTTGATCAGATTGACGATGTCCTTGTTGACCTGGCCGCCCAGGACCATTTCCACCACGTCCATGGTCGCGGCGTCGGTGACGCGCATGCCGTCGACGAAATGGCTTTCGATCGACAGACGCTTGAGCAGGTCACCGATTTGCGGGCCACCGCCGTGAACGACCACCGGGTTGATCCCCACGGCTTTCATCAGCACGATGTCGCGGGCGAAGCCGGTTTTCAGCTCCTCGCTTTCCATCGCGTTGCCGCCGTATTTGATCACCAGCGTCTTGCCGACATAGCGGCGAATGTAAGGCAGCGCTTCGGACAGGACCTTGGCGGTGTTGGCGGCGGCTTCGCGTTCGAGGGTCATTCAGGGCTCCGGGTGAATCAGAACGGTAGTTGGAGATCAGGTGCAACGCGCTTCAACTGGACTTTGAAAACGTCCTTGATGCGCGAAAGTTCTGCCTCGTCATCGGCCTCGAAACGCAGTACCAGCACCGGTGTGGTGTTGGAGGCGCGAACCAGGCCCCAGCCTTTGGCATAGTCGACTCGCACGCCGTCTATGGTGGTCAGGTCAGCGCCTTCGCCCCATTGCGCGTCGTGCAATGCATCAATGATGCTGAATTTGCTCTCTTCGGTCACATGGATATTGATTTCAGGCGTAGAAATATCGTTCGGGAACGTCGCGAACAGCTCTTCGGCCGAGGATTTTTCCTTGCTGAGGATTTCCAGCAAGCGCGCAGCGCTGTAAATGCCGTCGTCGAAACCGAACCAGCGCTCCTTGAAGAAGATGTGCCCGCTCATTTCGCCGGCCAACAGGGCACCGGATTGTTTCATTTTCTTTTTGATCAACGAGTGACCAGTCTTCCACATTAGCGAACGACCGCCATATTCCTTGATCAGCGGGATCAGGCGGCGGGTGCATTTGACGTCGAAGATGATTTCAGCGCCCGGGTTGCGCGCTACGACGTCGCGGGCGAACAGCATCAGCAGGCGGTCCGGGTAGACGATGCTGCCGGTGTTGGTCACCACACCGACACGGTCGCCATCGCCATCGAAGGCCAGGCCGATGTCAGCATTGGTTTGCTTGACCTTGGCGATCAGGTCTTCAAGGTTTTCAGGCTTGCCCGGATCCGGGTGGTGGTTCGGGAAGTTGCCGTCGACTTCGCAGAACAGCGGGATGACTTCGCAGTTCAGCGCTTCGATCAGTTGCGGGGCAATCACGCCTGCCGCGCCGTTGCCGCAATCGACCACCACTTTCAGGCGTCGAGCCAGTTTGATGTCCTGGACAATTTCGGTGCTGTAGCGATCGAGAATTTCGACTTTGCTGATGCTGCCTTGCCCGCTGCTCAGGTTATTGGTCTTGAGGCGCTCATGCAGGGCCTGGATCTGTTCGTTGGCCAGGGTGTCGCCGGCAATGACGATTTTGAAACCGTTGTAGTTCGACGGGTTGTGGCTGCCGGTCAGCATCACGCCGGATTTGCCGGCCAGCACGTTGGCGGCGTAGTACAACGCAGGGGTTGGCACCAGGCCGACATCGCTGACGTGGCAGCCGCTGTCGGCGATGCCTTGAATCAATTTTTCCACCAGTTCCGGGCCTGACAGGCGACCATCACGGCCAACGGATACATTGGGCTCGCCCTGCGCCAGGCTTTGGGAGCCGACAGCGCGGCCAATCCAGTAGGCGGTCTCGGCGTTCAGGAACTCCGGGACAGTGCCACGGATGTCATAGGCGCGGAAGATGCTGTCAGGGAACTTGGGTGCAATTTTGGCCGGGGTGTTCATCTGTGGAAATGCTCCATCTCGAAAGTGACTGGACAGGCCGCCGAATCACAGGGCGGCCGGCTCAAACTGAAGGGTATGACGGCGATTTCCACAGAGAGTTCGTGGTGTGAAAGGGCCATGACGCCTCGACGGGCGTGGCTTTCGGCCGGCAAAACCTTGATTTACGGTGTTAAAACCGCCGCAGTATGTCGAGATTTTTGTGGCGAGGGAGCTTGCTCCCGCTTGGGTGCGCAGCGCCCATGAAATCTTTTTGGCCGCTACGCAGCCCAGCGGGAGCAAACTCCCTCGCCACAATGTCTTTATCCGGTTACTTGGTGCCGCTATGGCCGAAACCACCCGTGCCGCGCTCGGTTTCAACGAATTCTTCAACCATCTCGAAGTGAGCCTGCACAACGGGTACCAGCACCAATTGCGCCAGGCGCTCGCCAACCGGCATGGTGAATTCGGTCTGGCCGCGGTTCCAGCAGGATACCATCAGCGGTCCCTGGTAATCGGAGTCGATCAGGCCGACCAGATTGCCCAGCACGATGCCGTGCTTATGGCCCATGCCCGAACGCGGCAGGATCAGCGCCGCCAGGTTCGGGTCACCGATATAGACCGACAGACCGGTAGGGATCAGCACGGTTTCACCTGGTTTGATGACGGTGTCCTGCTCCAGCATGGCGCGCAGGTCGAGGCCGGCGGAGCCTGGCGTGGCGTACTGTGGCAGCGGGAATTCGGTGCCGATGCGGGGGTCGAGGATCTTGGCTTGCAAAGCGTGCATGTAAATTAAACCTGGTTCAGACGTTCGGCGATAAAAGTGATCAGCTGGCGAGCAATCTTGCTCTTGCTGGTCTGGGCGAAAAGTGTGGCGTGAAGCTCACGGTCGATCACGCTGCAGGCGTTTTCTTCGCTGTTGAAGCCAATGCTCGGGTTGGCGACGTCGTTGGCGACGATCAGATCGAGGTTCTTGTCTTTCAGCTTGCGGGCAGCGTAATCGAGCAGGTGTTCGGTTTCAGCGGCGAAACCGACACTGAACGGACGGTCGGGGCGGGTGGCGATGCTGGCCAGGATGTCCGGGTTGCGCACCATTTGCAGGACAAAACCGTCGCCGCTCGTAGGGTCTTTCTTGAGTTTTTGTGGGGCGACGACTTCCGGGCGGTAATCCGCGACCGCAGCCGAGGCGATGAAAACGTCACAAGGAATCGCGGCCTCGCACGCAGCGAGCATGTCGCGGGCACTCACCACATCGATGCGGCTGACGCGATCCGGTGTCGGCAAGTGCACCGGGCCACTGATCAGCGTGACTCGGGCACCGGCTTCTACCGCGGCTTCGGCCAGGGCGAAGCCCATTTTGCCGGAGCTGTGGTTAGTGATGTAGCGCACCGGGTCAATGTTTTCCTGGGTCGGCCCCGCGGTAATCACCACGTGTTTGCCGGTCAGCGCCTGACGCTGGAAGCAGTCGGCGGCGAGCAGCGCGAGGTCGGTGGCTTCGAGCATGCGCCCAAGGCCCACGTCGCCGCAGGCCTGGCTACCGGAGGCCGGGCCGAACACCTTGATGTCACGGCTTTCGAGGGTCTGCAGGTTGGCCTGGGTGGCAGGGTCGCGCCACATGGCCTGGTTCATCGCCGGCGCAACGGCAACAACGGCGTCGGTAGCCAGCACCAGCGTGGTCAGCAAGTCATCGGCAATGCCTTGGGCCAGACGGGCGAGCAAATCCGCTGTGGCAGGCGCGATCAGTACCAGATCGGCCCATTTGGCCAGTTCGATGTGGCCCATGGCCGCTTCGGCTGCCGGGTCCAGCAGGTCGAGGTGCACAGGGTGCCCGGACAGGGCCTGCATGGTCAGCGGGGTTATGAACTCGGCGCCGCCACGGGTCATGACCACGCGGACTTCGGCACCCTGGTCCATCAACCGGCGAACCAGGTCGGCGCTCTTGTAGGCAGCGATGCCGCCGCCGACGCCCAGAACAATGCGTTTCCGATACAGCCGCTGCATAGGCCTGCCTTTCAATTCGTTGATGACTGCGTGGCGATACCCCCTCCCCAGGAGTGAAATCGCTCGCAAAAAAGATGGGCTACGATATCACAGCGTCCGCTACGGAACAGCGGCGCCCACAGACAGGGAGGTGTTATGAGTATTCGTGATTGGCCGGCGGCGGAACGGCCACGGGAGAGGTTGCTTGAACAAGGTTCAGGAAGCCTGTCGGACGCCGAATTGCTGGCAATTTTCTTACGCACGGGCGTAGTGGGTAAAAGCGCCGTGGACCTGGCGCGGCATTTGTTGAACGAGTTTGGCAGCCTGCGTTCGTTGCTGGAGGCCGATCAGGAAACGTTCAGCAAGCAGTTGGGGCTCGGGCCGGCGAAGTTTGCACAGTTGCAGGCTGCTCAAGAAATGAGCAGGCGTCATTTGGCCGAGCGTGCGCGCCAAAAGTCGGCACTGGAAAATCCGCATGCGGTTCGTGAGTACCTGAAATCGATGTTGCGTCATGAGCCACATGAGGTGTTTGGTTGTCTGTTTCTCGATTCCAGGCATCAGGTTTTGACGTTCGAGACGCTGTTTCGCGGTTCCATCGACAACACCAGTGTTCATCCGCGAGAGGTGGTCAAGCGCGCTTTGGCCAATAACGCCGCGGCGTTGATCCTCTGCCACAACCACCCGTCGGGCAACTCCGACCCCAGCCAAGCCGACCGGGTGCTGACCAAGCGCCTGCAAACGGCGCTTGAGCTGATCGATGTGCGGGTGCTCGACCATTTCATCATTGGCGACGGAGATCCGCTGTCGATGGCCGAGTATGGGTGGATGTAGCGGGGCGCTGAGAGCGAGCTTGTGTGGCGAGGGAGCTTGCTCCCGCTTGAGTGCGCAGCGCTCACAAGATCTTTGGGGCCGCTACGCAGCCCAGCGGGAGCAAGCTCCCTCGCCACAAAAACCGCTCCCATGGTTTCTACTTGAGGTTGACCTTCGAGTAGTCCTGACGGCCGAACGGGCTCACCGAATACCCCTCGACATCCTTGCGCGTCAAGGCGAATGCCGTCGGATGAGCCAGCGGCAGCCACAACGCCTGTTGCTGGATCTGCGTTTGCGCCTGTTCGTAAAGCTTGCTGCGCACGCCTTGCTCGCCGGTGGTCTTGCCGGCGCTGATCAGCTTGTCCAGATCGGCATTGCAGTAGCGAGCGAAGTTGGTGCCGGACTTGACCGCGGCGCAGGAAAACTGCGGCGTGAGGAAGTTGTCCGGGTCGCCGTTGTCACCGGCCCAGCCCATGAACAGGATGTCGTGCTCACCGGCCTTGGCGCGGCGGATCAGTTCGCCCCATTCGATCACCCGGATTTCCGCCTGGATGCCGATTTCCGCAAGATCGGATTGCAGCAATTGGGCGCCGAGACTCGGATTAGGGTTTAACAGGCTGCCAGAGGGGCGTGTCCAGATCGTCGTCTGAAAACCGTCCTTGAGCCCGGCCTTGGCCATCAATGCCTTGGCTTTCTCGACATCGTGGGGGTAACCCGGCAAGCCCCTGGCGTAGCTCCAGGTGTTGGGCGGGTACGGCCCGCTGGCGGGTTCGGCGGTGTCTTCGAACACGGCCTTCACGTAGTTGGCCTTGTCGAAGGCAAGGTTGATCGCCTGACGAACTTCTGGCTTGTCCAGCGGCGGATGCTGACTGTTCAGGGCGACGAACGCGGTCATGAAGGCGTCAGTCTTTTCGACTTTCAAGGTCGGTTCTTTCAGCGCGGCTTGTACGTCCAGTGGTTTGGGCGACAGGGCAATCTGGCACTCGTTGCGGCGCAGTTTCTGCAATCGCACGTTGGCGTCAGGGGTGATGGCGAAGATCAACGGGTCGACCGCAGGCTTGCCAGCGAAATAGTCAGGGTTGGCCTTGTAGCGGATCGAGGCGTCTTTCTGGAAGCGGCTGAATACGAACGGGCCGGTACCGATTGGCTGATTGTTGAGCTTTTCCGGGGTCCCGGCCTTGAGCAGTTTGTCGGCATATTCGGCCGAGTAGATCGAGGCAAAACCCATGCTCAGCGTCGGCAGGAACGTCGAGTCCGGGTGATCGAGGGTGAAGCGCACGGTCAGCGGGTCGAGGGCGTCGATTTTCTTGATCAGCGCTGGTAGTTGCATTGATTGCGCATGCGGAAAGCCGCTCTGGGCGACTTTGTGCCACGGGTTGGCCGGGTCGAGCATACGGTCGAAGCTGAATTTCACGTCTTCGGCGGTCAGTTCGCGGCTCGGACTGAAATACTCGGTGCGGTGAAATTTCACCTTCGGGCGCAACTTGAAGATGTAGACCAGGCCATCGGGGCTGACCTCCCAGCTATCGGCGAGGCTGGCGACCACTTTGCCGCTGGCGGTGTCGAAATCCACCAGGCGGTTCATCAGCACGTCAGCCGAAGCATTGGTGGTGGTCAACGAGTTGTACTGCACAACGTCGAACCCTTCGGGGCTGGCCTCGGTGCAGACGCTCAAGGCGGCAGCCTGGGCCAGCGGGCTCAGCATCAGAGGGGCAAGCAACAGCGGTAGGGCAGCGAGGCGCATGGTCGGATTCCTTTACAGATCGAAGGCCCATCTGCAAGTGCAGTCTGGAAAAGGCTTACCCTAGTGGGCTCTTTTGCAAATGACTATCCCCTTTTTCATTTTGAGGGGACTATAGGCCACTTGTTTGGGTGAGCCTTGATTGAGAAAACCTCGGATTTGACCTGGAAAGCATTTCTCTGCGACGAGCGGTCGGAATCGACGACAGCCTTTATCCAAAGCGCCTGGCGCCGGAAAATCGGGTTTTTTATCTACTCAAGGCACACCGAATGTTGTTGCTCTTGAGTCTTTCTGGTATAAAGCAGCGCTCTTTTCTAGGGGCCCGGTTCCTTCACTGTAGGTGTAGCCGGTAAGACCTCTAAAGAAACGCGGCGCCTGGCGCCAAATGACTGAGAGATTAAGCGGCCAACCCATGCCGGGTTGGGCATGTGGTTTTAGAGGGCTGAGGCATGTCGAGAGTATGTCAAGTTACCGGTAAGGGTCCGGTGACTGGGAATAACATTTCCCACGCAAACAACAAAACCCGTCGTCGTTTCCTGCCGAACCTGCAGCATCACCGCTTCTGGGTTGAAGAAGAGAAACGTTTCGTGCGTCTGCGCGTATCTGCCAAAGGCATGCGTATCATCGACAAGCGCGGCATCACTGTCGTGCTGGCCGAAATCCGCGCCGCTGGCAAGATCTAAGGGAGCTAATCATGCGTGAATTGATTCGTTTGATTTCGAGCGCCGGTACTGGTCACTTCTACACTACCGACAAGAACAAGCGCACTACTCCGGACAAAATCGAGATCAAGAAATTTGATCCGGTTGTTCGCAAGCACGTGATCTACAAGGAAGGCAAAATCAAGTAATTGATTTTTCTTCCTTACGAAAAAGGCCCGTATCGCGAGATACGGGCCTTTTTTGTTTTGATTGTCTCGTCCTGAATCAGGGTTCGATGAATCAGCCGCAGGTGATTCTGGCAATGGTGCCAACGTGATTCATTGAAATGATCAGGCGATTTCTATCGGGATCTTCGAATCCCGCAGAAGAATTGAAAGTAATGCTGGTTGCTCGCGACGTTTTGAAGGCTTCTTCGTATACGGCGCTCGTCAGCATTTCCCCAACCAGGTGTTGCACCCTTCGGGCATCGCACATTTGCCTCTCGCCATCGGCATGCGCCAGTGTAAAGGCTGAGAGGGTGAGGCTCGCCAGCAGCCCGCAGATAAAATATTTGTTCACGTTTTCGCTTCCTTGAGAATGATGAACTCGAGGCTCCATGGAGGAGCGTCGACAGTATCTTTGCGGGGTGGCGACGGCGTGCGGTAGATAATTAGGTCACTGGCTCGATCGTGACAAATCGGCTTGACCGGAAAATGACCCCCATCAAGCGACAGGGGACATTTGGCGTTCTGAAGTGGGTGCTACGCTTTCTGTTCAAACGCTACATAAATCTTGCGACAGGCTTCCAGTACTTCCCAGGTACCCCGAAACCCGGCCGGGATCACGAAGCGATCGCCTGCCCGCACCGTTTTGCTGTTGCCATCGTTATCGCGCAGAACCGAAACCCCTTGAACGATCTCGCAGTACTCATGCTCGGTGAAATTCACGTGCCATTGGCCGATAGCGCCTTCCCACACGCCGGCATTCAATTGGCCGCACGGGCTGTTGTAGTGGTTGTACACCGCTTGTTCGGGGTCGCCCTTGAGGACTTTGGCCGGGTCTGGGCGGTAGCGTTCGGGCTGGGTGGTTGCCTGGCTGAAGTCGACGATGTCCTGGATGCTCATTTTTGTAATCCCCCGTGATTGCGGCGCGAGTGGTTGGTAAAGCCAAAGTCTATGTTTATTAAATTGAACATCGCAAGGCCGTTTGCCGACGTTATGTCAAATATATTGAAACTTCCCCTGCCGCTGGTTTAGGGTGGTGGTTGCCTTGGGCCGCAAGCAGGCTGGCCGGGCAGAATTCCTGACAGCGCCCGCGAAGAACGCGGGTGTCGTATTCAATAAGAGGAGGACACTCGCATGACCACCCTGACCCGTGCCGACTGGGAACAACGCGCCAAAGACCTGAAGATCGAAGGCCGCGCCTATATCAATGGCGAGTACACCGACGCCGTTAGCGCCGAGACCTTCGAGTGCATCAGTCCGGTCGACGGCCGTCTGCTGGGCAAGATTGCCAGCTGTGACGCCGCTGACGCCCAGCGCGCTGTGGAAAACGCTCGCGCCACCTTCAATTCCGGCGTCTGGTCGCGCCTGGCACCGACCAAGCGCAAAGCCACCATGATCCGTTTCGCCGGCCTGCTCAAGCAGCATGCCGAAGAGCTGGCCCTGCTTGAAACCCTGGACATGGGCAAGCCGATCAGCGATTCGCTGTACATCGACGTTCCCGGCGCGGCACAAGCGCTGAGCTGGAGCGGTGAAGCCATCGACAAGATTTATGACGAAGTCGCCGCGACTCCGCACGATCAGCTGGGTCTGGTGACCCGTGAGCCAGTCGGTGTGGTCGGTGCCATCGTGCCGTGGAACTTCCCGTTGATGATGGCGTGCTGGAAACTCGGCCCGGCGTTGTCCACCGGTAACTCGGTGATCCTCAAGCCATCGGAAAAATCGCCACTGACGGCCATCCGCATCGCCGCGCTGGCCGTTGAAGCCGGTATCCCGAAAGGTGTGCTGAACGTGCTGCCAGGCTATGGTCATACCGTCGGCAAGGCCTTGGCCCTGCATAACGACGTGGACACTCTGGTGTTCACCGGGTCGACCAAGATCGCCAAGCAACTGCTGATCTACTCCGGCGAATCGAACATGAAGCGCGTCTGGCTCGAAGCCGGCGGCAAGAGCCCGAACATCGTGTTTGCCGACGCACCGAACCTGCAAGAAGCCGCTGAAGCCGCTGCAGGCGCTATCGCCTTCAACCAGGGCGAAGTCTGCACTGCCGGCTCGCGCCTGCTGGTGGAGCGTTCGATCAAGGACAAATTCCTGCCGCTGGTGATCGAGGCGCTGAAAACCTGGAAGCCGGGCAACCCGCTGGACCCGGCGACCAACGTCGGTGCGCTGGTGGATACCCAGCAGATGAACACCGTGCTGTCTTACATCGAATCGGGTCACACCGATGGCGCCAAGCTGGTGGCCGGCGGCAAGCGCATCCTGCAGGAAACCGGTGGCACGTATGTTGAGCCGACGATTTTCGACGGTGTCAGCAACGCGATGAAAATCGCCCAGGAAGAAATTTTCGGGCCAGTGTTGTCGGTCATCACGTTCGACAGCGCCGAAGAAGCCGTCGCGATCGCCAACGACACGCCTTACGGCCTGGCCGCCGCGGTGTGGACTGCCGATATCTCCAAGGCTCACCTGACCGCCCGCGCCCTGCGTGCCGGTAGCGTTTGGGTGAACCAATATGACGGTGGCGACATGACGGCGCCGTTCGGTGGCTTCAAGCAGTCCGGTAACGGTCGCGACAAGTCGCTGCACGCGTTCGACAAATACACCGAGCTGAAGGCGACCTGGATCAAGTTGTAAGTCGTTAAAGGAGGTCTGCCGCAGAAACAGGCCTCTCAAACGACGCAGATCCCTTGTGGGAGCGAGCCTGCTCGCGATAGCGGTGTGACAGTCGACGAAAATGTTGAATGTTCTACCGTCATCGCGAGCAAGCTCGCTCCCACAATGTTTTGTGCGGCACATAACAATATCCACAGGAGCGTGGAACATGCGTTGGGCGACGTATTTCGCCGTGTTGGCGTCTGTCTTGAGTGTTGGCCTGGCCCTGGGGGTCAGCATGCCGCTGGTGTCGTTTCGCCTGGAAGGCTGGGGTTATGGCTCGTTTGCCATTGGCGTGATGGCCGCGATGCCGGCCATTGGCGTGCTGTTGGGCGCGAAGATTTCCAGCCATCTGGCGGCGCGTCTGGGCACGGCCAATCTGATGCGTCTGTGCCTGTGGGCTGGCGCCGTGTCCATCGGTTTGCTGGCGCTATTGCCGAGCTACCCGATCTGGCTGGTGTTGCGCTTGATGATTGGCGTGATCCTGACCCTTGTATTCATCCTCGGTGAAAGCTGGATCAATCAACTGGTGGTCGAGCAGTGGCGCGGTCGATTGGTGGCGCTGTACGGCAGCAGTTATGCGCTGAGCCAACTGGCCGGGCCGATTTTGTTGGGTGTGCTGGGCACCGAGCACGATTATGGCTTCTGGGTCGGCGTCGGTTTGCTGGTGGCGGCCCCATTGCTGTTGTTGGGACGCAGCGGTGCGCCCAGCAGTGAAGCGTGCAGTGTGACCCTTGGCGATTTGCTGACCTTTTGCCGTGGCTTGCCGGCCATTGCCTGGGCGGTGTCGCTGTTCGCCGCTTTCGAAGCGATGATCCTGACGCTGTTGCCGGTGTATTGCCTGCGCCAGGGTTTCACCACGGAAATCGCCTTGGCCATGGTCAGCACGGTAGTGGTCGGTGATGCCTTGCTGCAATTGCCGATTGGCGCACTGGCGGATCGCGTGTCGCGGCGTTCTTTGTTCACCGGTTGCGCGGTCATTTTGCTGGTCTCGAGCCTGGCGATTCCGATGCTGATCGACACGCTGCTGATCTGGCCGTTGTGGGTGCTGTTCGGCGCCAGTGCCGGTGGCTTGTTTACCTTGTCGTTGATCCTGATCGGCGAGCGTTATCGCGACGATGCACTGGTCCGCGCCAACGCGCATATCGCGCAGTTGTGGGGCATTGGCTGCCTGCTTGGGCCATTGATCGCCGGTGCCGGGAGTCAGTGGATCAGCGGGCATGCGTTGCCATTGTTGATGGCGGCCGGGGCCTTTGGCCTGGTGATTCTGGTGTCACGCCAAGGAGCGTTTGGCGCGGTGGCCGAGCCGGCCTAGAGCAACCGCTCCAGGCCAACCGTATTACTGAACCACGCGTTGAAGTGTCGCCACCAACTGCCCGGTTCCTTGGTCAAGGTGTGCATTTTGCCGTCGTCTTCGGTCACCCATACCACCTGGTCTTTTTCCAGTTTTACCTGATAACTCAGAGTTGGCGCCATGCCCTGTAACGCCAGTTCGCGGACGCGGGCCGCCAGTTCTGGGCTGTCCACCAATACGCCGACTTCGGTGTTCCACAACACCGAACGCGGGTCGAAGTTGAATGAGCCGATGAAGGATTTCTTTTGATCGAAAACGATCGCTTTGCTGTGCAGGCTTGAGTCGGACTCACCATAAGACCTGCGGGAAAACAGGCGAGGGCCGCTACCGCTTTCATCGCCGGGCTGACGACGCAGCTCGAAAAGCTGCACGCCATGCTCCAAGAGTGCCTTGCGATACGGCGCATAGCCGCCATGCACCGCTGGCACGTCCGTGGCCTCCAGCGCGTTGGTCAGCAATCGCACCGACACCCCGGCATCGGCGCGGCCCGTGAGGTACACCAGCCCTGGTTCGCCAGGTACAAAGTATGCCGAAACCATGACCAGCTCTTTGCTGACGCCATTGAGTTCCGGTGCCAATTGAGTGGTCAGCAGCAATTGCGGATCGGGCTCACCTTTGGCCAGTACCTTGCTCGGCGCATCCCACAGCGCCTGGTTCCAGGCCCAGATCAGCTCTTTGCGCCAGATATCCAGACGCGGTTCGGTGGCGAACTTCATCAGCTGCTGATAGAGCGCGTGATTCTGCTTGCGCGACTCCTCCAGAGATTCTTCCAGCCGTGTGCGGGTGTTGGCCAGGTCCTGGGCAGTCGGCTTGCTCGATACGAACGCATCGATCGGTTTGCTCAGGGCGCTGTTCCAGTACTGGTCGAAACTGTGCCCCAACTGCTCAGCCACCGGGCCGACACCCAGGATGTCGATGTCGGTGAAATTCAGATTGGGTTCGGCGTCGAAATACTCGTCCCCCAGATTGCGGCCGCCGACGATGGCCATGCTGGTATCGGCCAGCCACAACTTGTTGTGCATGCGCCGATGCTGCTGCGAGAGGTTGAACAACCGGCCCATGGTGCGTGTGACGCCAGTGCTGCGGCCCAAATGCAACGGATTGAACACGCGAATCTGGATCTGCGGATGTGCCGCCAGCGTGGCGATGGTGCGGTCCAGGCCGTCGCTGGTGGTGTCGTCGAGCAGAATGCGTACGCGCACGCCGCGATCGGCGGCCTTGAGCAATTCCTCCACCAGCATTCGCGTACTGATGCCGTCATGGACGATGTAGTACTGCAGGTCGAGGCTGCTTTGAGCGTTGCGAATCAATTCGGCGCGGGCGGTAAAGGCCTCGGTACTGTCGGACAACAGGCGAAATCCCGACTGTCCTTCATGGGAAGCCGCCTGGGCCTGGACCGAACGGCCAAACGCCGAGGCACTCGCCGGCAGCGCCTGGCTCGGTTCGCGCTGCACATCGAAACTGGCGCAACCGCCGAGGAGCGACGCGAGCAACGCAAGAGCAAGCAGGGGCTGTCTGACTCTCACGTGGGCTCGTTCCGGTTGGCGGCAGATGTTGGCATATGGACGCTGATATCCGCAAAAAGGTCAGTCGGGCAATCCGTCGTCGGCCAGCAGCTTGATGGCGGCGGCGCCGACCTTGCGCACGGCTTCTTCAATCTGTGCCGTTGGTTTGGCAGCGTAGTTCATGCGCAGACAATTGCGGTACTTGCCGGATGCGGAAAAAATGCTGCCGACCGCAATCTGTACGCCCTGATCGTACAAGGCACGATTCAGTTTCAGTGTATCGAAGCCTTCCGGTAGTTCTACCCACAGCATGAAACTGCCTTGAGGGCGGCTGGCGCGGGTGCCGGCGGGAAAGTAACGGCTCACCCAATCGATCATCATGTCGCGATTACGCTGATATTGCGTGCGCATCCGCCGCAAATGCGGTTCGAAGTGTCCGCCCTTGAGGAATTCGGCAATGGCAATCTGCGGTTGCGGCGCGGTGGAACCGGTGCTGATGTATTTCATGTGCAACACCCGCTCCAGATACCGCCCCGGCGCGACCCAGCCAATGCGCAGCCCGGGCGCCAGGGTCTTGGAAAAGGAGCTGCACAGCAGGACGCGGCCATCCTCGTCGAAGGATTTGATCGTGCGCGGGCGCGGATAGGTATAGGCCAGTTCGCCATACACATCGTCCTCGATGATCGCCACATCGAAACGCTGTGCGAGCATCAGCAACGAACGTTTGCGCGACTCCGGCATGATGTAGCCCAGTGGATTGTTGCAGTTCGGCGTCAACTGGATGGCCTTGATCGGCCATTGCTCCAGCGCCAGCTCCAGTGCGTCCAGGCTTATTCCCGTGAGCGGGTCGGTGGGGATTTCCAGGGCTTTCATGCCCAGGCCCTTGAGGGTTTGCATGGCGCCGTGAAAGCTCGGCGAGTCTACGGCCACGATGTCTCCCGGCTCGCAGATGGCGCGGATGCTGGTGGACAGCGCTTCATGGCAACCGGTGGTTACGACCAGATCGCCCGGCCCCAACTGACAGCCGGAGTCGAGCATCAGGCGGGCGATTTGCTCGCGCAGTTCGAGGTTGCCGTGGATGTTGTCGTAATACAGGCCGGGCATGTCCTGTCGCCGGCTGATCCGCGCCAGGTCGCGCAGTAGCGGCTTCATGGTGGGCGAAGTGATGTCCGGCATGCCTCGCCCAAGCTGTACGACATCCTTGCGCGGTACCGCGCGGATCAGCTCCAGCACCTGATCCCATTGTGAGATGTCCACCGGGCGCTGGGCCGGGCGGCCCACCGCCGGCAGCTCCGGCAATTGGCGACTGGCTGGCACAAAGTACCCCGACTTGGGCCTCGGCATGGCCAGCCCGCTGTCCTCCAGTACCCGATACGCCTGTTGCACGGTACTCAAGCTGACCCCGTGTTCAACGCTTAACGCCCGCACCGACGGCAGTCGATCGCCGGGGCGATAGAAGCCCTGTTCGATCCGCGTACCGAGCAATTCGGCGAGATTGACGTAGAGGGTCATGGCGCAGCCTCGAGGTGATTGAGTCGGTTAACCAGTACAGATCAAGCAAAAATCTTCGATTCAGAGGTGAATTCAGTAAATCTGTATGGAGTTAATACAGTTGCTTTGAATCTGTAACGCTTTTCGTCGCCCGCGCATCATGGAATCTCTGGCTACCCAAGTAAACAGGAGCATTCAAAATGAACGGTTTGAGCGATGTGCGGCTGACGTTACACAGTCAGGAACTGGAGGCAGGGCAACAGGACAATTCGCGCCATGCGCTCAAGCGCAACGCGCCGTCCGGCCTGAGCCGCTGGGATCTGTTCTGGCAGCGCCTGCACACGCGCAAGGCGTTGCTGGCCCTGACGCCTGATCAGCTCAAGGATGTCGGGCTGACGCGGGAGCAGGCGCGGGAGGAGGGGCTCAAGCCGTTCTGGCGGATCTGAGTTTTTGTGGTGTTTTTTCGGGCCTCATCGCGGGCAAGCCTTGCTCCTACAGTTAGTGTTGATCTCAAGAGTGACGCATGACCTGTAGGAGCAAGGCTTGCCCGCGATGGCGTCGGCACCAACGCCATAAATGTCTCAGGCCAACTCTTTAAGCCGATGCCACAACATCCCCAATGCCAGCAACGGCGAACGCAAATGCTTGCCGCCCGGGAAGGTGATGTGCGGCACTTTGGCAAACAGATCAAACCCACCGCTGTGCTGACCACTGATAGCCTCGGCCAGCAGCTTCCCTGCCAGGTGCGTGGCGTTCACACCATGACCGGAGTAAGCCTGGGCGTAATACACGTTTGGTTGGTCCATGAGTCGGCCGATTTGCGGCAGTCGATTGGCGCCGATGCCGATCATGCCGCCCCATTGATAATCGATCCTCACATCGCTCAGGCGTGGAAACACCTCCAGCATCTTTGGTCGCATATAGGCCGCAATGTCTTTCGGGTCGCGCCCGGAATAATGGCAGGCGCCACCAAACAGCAAGCGACGGTCCGCGGAGAGTCGGTAGTAATCCAGGGCCACCCGTTGATCACAGACCGCCATGTTCTGTGGCAGCAGGGCGTGGGCCAGCTCTTCGCTCAGGGGCTCGGTGGCGATGATGTAGCTGCCGGCGGGCAGCACTTTGCCGCTGAGTTGCGGATTGAGGCCGTTGAGATAGGCATTGCAGCCGAGTACCAGGGTTTTGGCGCGGACTGAGCCTTGGGCGGTATGGACCTTTACCTCGGGACCGTAGTCGATGCGGGTAACGGCGGATTGCTCGAAAAGTTGCACGCCCAGTTGCTGTGCAGCGGCTGCTTCGCCCAGCGCCAGGTTAAGCGGATGCAAATGGCCGGAGCCCATGTCGATCAAGCCGCCCACGTAGCGGTCGGAACCTACCACAGTGTGCATTTCATCAGGTTGCAGCAGCCGGGTTTCATAGCGGTAACCGAGGCTGCGCAACTCTGCGGCATCTTCGGCGAAGCCCTCGAGATCACGGGGTTTGTTAGCCAGGTCGCAGTAGCCCCAGGTCAGGTCGCAGGGAATCTGGAATCGCTCGATTCGCTGTCGGACGATTTCCACGGCTTCCAGGCCCATCAGTTTCATCTGCCGTACGCCGTCGACGCCAATCACATTGGTGAACTGGTCGAGGCCGTGGCCGATCCCACGAATCAACTGGCCACCGTTGCGTCCGCTGGCTCCCCAGCCAATCTTGCGGGCTTCGAGCAGTACCACGCTGAGACCGCGCTCGGCCAACTCCAGCGCCGTGTTCAACCCCGAGAACCCACCGCCGACCACGCACACATCGGCCAGCACTTCACCGGCGAGCGCCGGATAATCCGGTTGCGGCAGGCTGCTGGCGGCGTAATAGGAGGAAGTGTGCTGGGCACGGGCGTTCATGCGCGTCATCCTGGTTTCTATGTTCAGAAAATTTGCCGGAGCATAAGCGGACCTACCCAGAGGGGCAACATTGGTCGGCCGGCGCTGTCTGGATCAAGGCTTTTGCGTCAGAATCCGCATCTATTCCACCTTCGGTCGATGCTTCAATGAGTTGCAACAGCCAGAAAATCCGCACACTGCGCCAGCAGATCCCCTCGTTCGAGTGCGTGCCCGGTTGCCATGACTGCTGTGGGCCGGTGACCACCTCGCCGGAAGAAATGTCACGCCTGCCGCGCAAGACCCGGGCCGAGCAGGAAGCCGCCATGGATGAACTCAATTGCGTTCATCTCGGCCCGCACGGTTGCACAGTGTATGACGAGCGACCGCTGATCTGCCGGTTGTTCGGCACCACCAAGACCTTGCCATGTCCCAACGGGCGCGGGCCGGTCGAACTGATTCACCCGAGGGTCGAGAAACAGGTCTTTGAGTACATGGCCTCGAATCGGCAGGTGTTGGTTTAACAGATCGCAGCCTTTTAATCCGGAATCGGCAAGGTCAGGCTCTCTTTCACCTCTTCCATCACGATGTAACTCTTGGATTCGCGCACATGCGGCAGCTTGAGCAGGATGTCGCCCAGCAGTTTGCGGTACGAAGCCATCTCGGAAATCCGCGCTTTCACCAGGTAGTCGAAATCCCCTGACACCAGATGACACTCCAGCACGTGCGGCAGCTTCAACACTGCACGTCGAAACTCTTCGAAAGTATCGCCGGATTTATAGTCGAGGCTGATCTCGACGAACACCAGCAGGCTGCCCTTCAAATGCTGCGGATTGAGCCGCGCGTTGTAGCCCATGATGATCCCTTCGCGCTCCAGGCGCCGGACCCGCTCGGTACAGGGCGTGGTCGAGAGCCCGACCTTTTCCCCCAGTTCGGTAAAAGAGATACGCCCGTCCGCTTGGAGAATCCGCAGGATATTGCGGTCGATCTTGTCCAGTTCCCGTTTGGTCTGAGTATTGGTACGCATAGGGGATGCGCCTCCGTGAAAAGGGTTTTTGCCGAGAATTGTCGCCAAATATAGGCGCTTATATAGTGAAAAGCACTGGCAAATCTTTTTTACACTGCGCACATCTGAAGCTCTGAACAACAAACGTCAGCGGTTTGCCGCGATGAGGGAAATAAAAATGCGCGTCATGGTCTTGGGTAGCGGCGTCATCGGTACCACCAGTGCTTACTATCTGGCGCGTGCCGGGTTTGAAGTGGTGGTGGTCGACCGGCAGCCAGCCGCTGCCATGGAGACCAGTTTCGCCAACGCCGGCCAAGTGTCGCCGGGTTATGCCTCGCCGTGGGCCGCGCCGGGCGTGCCGCTCAAAGCCATCAAGTGGCTGCTGCAGCGCCACGCCCCGCTGGCGATCAAGGCCACCGCCGACATCGATCAATACCTGTGGATGGCGCAGATGCTGCGCAACTGCACCGCCAGCCGTTACGCGGTGAACAAGGAGCGCATGGTCCGCCTGTCCGAGTACAGCCGTGATTGCCTCGACGAACTGCGTGCCGAGACCGGCATTGCCTACGAAGGCCGCAGCTTGGGTACCACCCAGCTGTTCCGCACCCAGGCCCAACTGGACGGCGCGGCGAAAGACATCGCCGTGTTGAAAGAGTCCGGCGTGCCGTTCGAATTGCTCGACCGCGAAGGCATTGCCCGCGTTGAGCCGGCATTGGCCAGTGTCACCGACATTCTCGCCGGTGCCCTGCGCCTGCCGAATGACCAGACTGGCGACTGCCAGATGTTCACCACCAAGCTTGCCGAAATGGCGGCGAACCTCGGTGTGCAATTCCGTTTTGGCCAGGACATCCAGCGCCTCGACTTCGCCGGTGACCGCATCAACGGCGTGTGGATCGACGGCAAGCTGGAAACCGCCGACCGCTACGTGCTGGCACTCGGCAGCTACTCGCCGCAATTGCTCAAGCCGCTGGGGATCAAAGCGCCGGTGTACCCGCTCAAGGGCTACTCGCTGACCGTGCCGATCACCAATCCGGCGATGGCGCCGACGTCGACCATTCTCGACGAAACCTACAAGGTCGCGATCACACGTTTCGACAACCGTATCCGCGTCGGCGGCATGGCGGAGATCGCCGGTTTTGATCTGTCACTGAACCCTCGTCGGCGCGAAACCCTGGAGATGATCGTCAATGACCTTTATCCTCAGGGCGGCAATCTGGCCGAAGCCAGTTTCTGGACCGGCCTGCGTCCGACCACGCCGGACGGCACGCCGATCGTTGGCGCCACCCCGTTCAAGAACCTGTTCCTGAACACCGGTCACGGCACCCTCGGCTGGACCATGGCGTGTGGTTCGGGTCGCTTGCTGGCGGACCTGATGGCCAAGAAAAAGCCACAGATCAGCGCCGAAGGCCTGGATATTTCCCGTTATGGCAACAAAACCCAAGAGACTGCAAAACATGTCAGTCCGGCGCCAGCTCACCAATGACACGATGAGCTCGCGGTTATAGCCGCTGCGCTTCAAGCCAGAGATTCCTCCCCCGGCGCTGGTAACGGTTCACGCCGTCCGCCAGTGCCGGTTCTTCGAAACGACCGACCAGAAGTCTGCCGCCATGCGCCCTGCCCGTGCCCTGATCGACCTCCAAGCCCTGCGTCACAACTACCAGATCGCCCGTGAAATCACCGGCGCCAAAGCCCTTGCGGTGATCAAGGCAGATGCCTACGGCCATGGCGCGGTGCGTTGCGCCCAGGCGCTGGAAGGCGAGGCGGACGGTTTTGCCGTGGCCTGTATCGAAGAGGCCCTGGAACTGCGCGCTGCGGGTATTCGCGCGCCGGTGTTGTTGCTGGAAGGTTTTTTCGAAGCCGATGAGCTGTCGCTGATCGTCGAGCATGATTTCTGGTGCGTGGTGCATTCGCTGTGGCAGCTCGAGGCGATCGAAAAGGCTGCGCTGAACAAGCCGATCATCGTCTGGCTCAAACTCGATTCGGGCATGCACCGGGTGGGCCTGCATCCGAAGGATTATCAAGCAGGCTATCAACGGCTGCTGGCCAGCGGCAATGTCGCGAAAATCGTGCTGATGAGCCACTTCGCCCGTGCCGATGAATTGAACAGCCAGGCCAGTGTCGAGCAGGCGGCGGTATTCGAAGCGGCGCGCCAGGGCTTGTCCGCTGAAATCAGCCTGCGTAACTCGCCGGCTGTGCTGGGCTGGCCGCAGATTCCCAGTGACTGGGTTCGCCCGGGCATCATGCTCTACGGCGCCACGCCTTTTGAGGAGGCCAACACCGTGGCCTCGCGCCTGCAACCGGTGATGACCCTGGAGTCGAAAGTGATCTGCGTGCGTGAACTGCCGGCTGGCGAGCCGATTGGTTATGGGGCGAAATTCATTACCCCAAAACCGATGCGCGTCGGCGTGGTGGCCATGGGGTATGCCGATGGTTACCCGCGCTTGGCGCCAACCGGCACACCGGTGCTGGTGGCTGGGCAGCGCAGCCAGTTGATCGGTCGGGTGTCGATGGACATGTTGTGTGTCGACCTGACCGATATCCCGCAAGCGGGACTGGGCTCGACCGTCGAGTTGTGGGGCAAAAACATCCTGGCCAGCGACGTGGCCATTGCCGCCGGCACGATTCCTTATCAGATCTTCTGCAACCTGCGTCGGGTGCCGATGCTCTATTCCGGGGACTGAAGCGCCGGAAGTCGCTTCGCCGAACAGGATTCAGGTCAAAGTGTTGTAAATACTGAACGCTGTCGCCATGATAACGCTCAATATTCCAACAAACTGAATCCCTGGAGGCTCCTGCATTGGACGTCGGCGAACGACTGCAATCGATCCGTAAGCTCAAAGGTCTTTCCCAGCGTGAGCTCGCCAAGCGTGCGGGCGTCACCAACAGCACCATTTCGATGATCGAGAAAAACAGCGTCAGCCCCTCGATCAGCTCGCTGAGGAAAGTGTTGGGCGGGATTCCCATGTCCATGGTCGAGTTCTTTTCCGAAGAAATCCTGCAGGAAATACCGACTCAGATCGTCTACAAGGCCAACGAGCTGATCGATATTTCCGATGGCGCCGTGACCATGAAACTGGTCGGCCGGGCACACCCGAGCCGGGCTATCGCGTTCCTCAATGAAATCTACCCGCCAGGCGCCGACACCGGTGAGGAGATGCTCACCCATGAGGGCGAGGAAACCGGAATTCTGGTGGAAGGTCGACTGGAGCTTGTCGTCGGGCTTGAAACTTTTGTGCTCGAAGCGGGCGATAGCTACTACTTTGAAAGTACCAAGCCGCACCGTTTCCGAAATCCGTTCGACGCGCCGGCGCGACTAATCAGCGCAGCTACACCGGCAAACTTTTAAGAAAAGAGGCGCCCTGCCAGCATGGCCGAGGCACCCGAGCCGTTTTACCGTTGCACAACAAGACCCCTTCGACTTTGGGGTTGTTTCAGTGTCGCGGGCTTACCGCTATACTTGCGCCCGCCTGCGAACCGTGGCCGTAGGCGTGACTAGCCACCATTGAGGGTGAACGCGTGAATCTAATTATGAAAATGCTGGCCGTACCAGCAACCGTATTGGCCCTCTGGGCTGTCAGCGCTCAAGCTGCGACGAACGACGAAATTGCCAAACGCCTCGAGCCAGTCGGCCAGGTGTGTGTTCAAGGTAAAGAGTGCAAGGGCATGGAAGTCGCCGCTACTGCCGGCGGCGGTGGTGGTGCTAAAGCACCTAAAGATGTGATTGCCAAGCACTGCAACGCTTGCCACGGTACCGGCCTGCTGGGTGCGCCGAAAATCGGCGACAAGGCTGCCTGGAAAGAGCGTGCCGATCACCAGGGCGGCCTCGACGGCATCCTGGCCAAAGCCATTACCGGTATCAACGCGATGCCGCCTAAAGGCACTTGCGCCGATTGCACCGATGACGAACTCAAAGGCGCGATCAAAGAGATGTCCGGTCTGTAACAGCCCGACTCTGACGCCAAAAAGCCGCTTGCGAGCGGCTTTTTTGTGCCTGCGATTGCAAATAAACCGCGCCCTCCCTGTAGGAGCGAGCCTGCTCGCGAAAAAACCAACAGACGCAACGGGGCATCAGACACTCCGCGTTATCGTTGACGACCAGCGCGAGCAGGTGGTTTGCGCCGTGCACAAAAACTGCGGCGAACATCAAAACCTGTGGGAGCGCGGCTTGCCCGCGATGACGTCGGCACAAACAACATCCTTGCTGCCTGACACTCCGCTATCGCCAGCAGGCTGGCTCCCACTTTAAAGACTGTTCATTGCAGCAAAGACCCGGCAAGCTCGGTCCAACCCCACGTCATGGAATGTAAGGGAGGATCGGATGGTGCAGCTGTGTTCTATCGAGCAAGCAGTCGACGATGTACTGGCGCGGTTGCCAGCGCATATTCACATGGGCCTGCCCCTGGGCCTGGGCAAGCCCAACCATTTCGTCAACGCGCTGTATCGGCGCGTGGCGCAGTTGCCGCAGCGGCAGCTGACGATCTACACCGCGTTGTGCCTTGGTCGCCCGCCATTGGGCGACGGCTTGCAAAAGCGCTTTCTCGAGCCCTTCATCGAAAATGTCTTCGGCGATTATCCGGAACTGGAGTTTCTAGCCGATCTGCGCCGCGACAGCTTGCCGGTCAATATCCGCATCCAGCAGTTCTTCATGCAACCTGGCAGCCTGCTCAACAGCGCAGCGGCGCAGCAGGATTACGTCAGCAGCAATTACAGTCACGCGGCTCGGGACATCAACGCCGCCGGGTTGAACCTGGTGGCGCAACTGGTTGCCAGCCACGCTGATCATCCCGATCGCTTGAGTCTGAGCTGCAACCCGGACATCACCCTCGACCTGTTGCCGATGATCGCCAGGCGCCGGGCTGCCGGCCAGACCATTCTGATGGTCGGCCAGGTGCATAACGATTTGCCCTACATGCCCGGTGATGCCGAAGTCGGGATCGATACGTTTGACCTTTTGATTGACGAGAAAGACAACACAACCCTGTTCTCGACGCCGAACATGCCGGTGGGTTTGCAGGATCATCTGATCGGCCTGCATGCCAGCACACTGGTGCGCGATGGCGGTACTTTGCAGATCGGCATCGGTTCCATGGGCGACGCGCTGACGGCGGCGTTGCTGGCGCGCCAAGCCGACAACGACGGTTACAAGGCAGTGTTGGCGGATGTAAATCTCAGCCAGTGGGCGCAACTGATCGAGCGCGAAGGCGGCATCGAGCCATTCGCCAGAGGCCTTTACGGTTGCAGCGAAATGTTCGTCAACGGCCTGCTGGTGCTGGCCGATGCGGGCATCGTGCGGCGCAAGGTGTACCCCGATGTGCCGACCCAGCAGCAGGCGAATGCCGGCACCCTCGACGAAGCGGCGCAAACCGATGGCATCTCGGTCCACGGCGGTTTCTTTCTCGGGCCGCGCAGTTTCTATGAGCGCTTGCGTGAGTTGCCGCAAAACAAGCGGCTCGAATTCAACATGACCCGCATCAGCTACATCAACGAGCTATACGGTCAGGAAGAACTCAAGCGTTTGCAGCGCCTCGATGCGCGGTTCATCAACACGGCGTTTACCGTGACCCTGCTGGGGGCTGCCGTGGCGGATCAGCTCGAAGACGGGCGCGTGCTCAGCGGCGTAGGCGGGCAGTACAACTTTGTGGTGCAGGGTCATGCACTGCAAGGCGCGCGCTCGGTGTTGCTGCTGCGCAGCTGGCGCGAGTCGGGGGGCGAGGTCAGTTCGAACATTGTTTGGGAGTACGGCCACTGCACCATTCCGCGGCATCTGCGCGATATTGTGGTCACCGAATACGGCATCGCCGATCTTCGCGGCAAAACCGATGCAGCAGTGATCGAAGCCTTGCTCAATATCAGTGACTCACGCTTTCAGCCCGGGCTGATCGAACAGGCGCAAAAGGTTGGCAAGCTACCGAAGGATTTCCACCTCGATCCGCGCTTTACCGACAACCGCCCTGAACGTTTGCAGGCGATCGCCGCGCGGCATGCGCCGCTGTTTCCCGAGTATCCGTTGGGCTGTGATTTCACCGAAGTGGAGCGGGACGTGTTGCGGGCGCTGAACTGGTTGAAGAGCAAGTTCAAGCTGAGCGAGATTCTGGAGTTGGGCAAGGCGGCGCTGGATGCACCCGAGGCTTCGACATTTCCCGGACACCTGGAGCGAATGCAGCTGAGCCAGCCGGAAGGGTTGAAAGAAGACCTTTATCAACGCCTCCTGCTAACCGGCCTGAAGGCTACCGCGCAATAGCTGCCACCCAACACAACTGTGGGAGCTGGCCTGCCAGCGATGAGGCCCTGACATTCAACATCTTCGTTGGCTGTCTGGCCGCCATCGCTGGCAAGCCAGCTCCCACAGTGATTTGCGGTGTGGTTATTCGATGAAGGTCACAACGCCATCTTTCAGCGACTTGACGCGCGCCAGCGATTCCACGCGATAGCCCTGAGAATCCAACTCGGCACGCCCACCCTGGAACGATTTCTCGATCACGATGCCCAGGCCGGCTACGGTCGCGCCAGCCTGCTTGATGATCGAGATCAGCGCCTGGGATGCCTTACCGTTGGCCAGAAAGTCATCGATGATCAGCACGCGGTCGCTGCTGGTCAGGTGGCGCGGGGAGATCGCCACGGTGCTTTCGGTCTGCTTGGTGAACGAGTAGACGGTCGCCGACAGCAGGTTTTCGGTCAGGGTCAGGGACTGGTGCTTGCGGGCGAAAATCACCGGTACACCGAGGTTCAGGCCGGTCATGATCGCCGGTGCAATGCCCGAGGCTTCGATGGTGACGATCTTGGTGATGCCCGAGTCCTTGAACAGCGAGGCGAACTCGTCGCCGATCAGCTTCATCAGGGCCGGGTCGATCTGGTGGTTCAGAAAGGCGTCGACTTTCAGGACCTGGTCGGAAAGCACGATGCCTTGTTCACGAATTTTCTGGTGCAGTGCTTCCATGAAGCTGTCCTCTGTTGGCGCCTTTTGCGCCGAAGGTGTCAATAAAAGTGTCAATTCTAGCGCTTTAACATCGCGCGTATATCCGCCAATGCGTTGTTTCCGCGCACGGCTTTGACTTCGGTCGGGGTATCGTCGTTGCCTTCCCAGGCGAGGTCGTCCGGTGGCAACTCATCGAGGAAGCGGCTCGGCGCGCAATCGATGATCTCGCCGTACTGCTTGCGCTTGGCAGCGAAGGTAAAGGCCAGGGTCTGGCGCGCGCGGGTGATGCCCACGTAGGCCAGGCGGCGTTCTTCTTCGATGGTATCGGCTTCGATACTGGAGCGGTGCGGGAGGATTTCCTCTTCCATGCCCATGATGAACACGTAGGGGAATTCCAGGCCCTTGGAGGCGTGCAAGGTCATCATCTGCACGCCTTCGGCGCCGTCTTCTTCTTCCTGCTGACGCTCGAGCATGTCGCGCAAGACCAGTTTGCCGATGGCGTCCTCGACGGTCATCTCGCCTTCTTCGTCCTTCTCCAGGGTGTTTTTCAACGCCTCGATCAGGAACCAGACGTTGCCCATGCGGTAGTCGGCGGCCTTGTCGCTGGAGCTGTTGGTGCGCAGCCAGTTCTCGTAGTCGATGTCCATGACCATGCTGCGCAGCGCCGAGATCGGATCTTCGCCGGCACACTGCTCGCGGACCCTGTCCATGAAGCGCTTGAAACGCGACAGGCGATCGGTGAAGCGGCTGTCCAAGTGCTCACCCAGGCCGATTTCGTCGGTGGCGGCGTACATCGAGATCTTGCGCTCGGTCGCATAGTTGCCGAGTTTTTCCAGGGTGGTCGAGCCGATCTCGCGGCGCGGCACGTTGATTACCCGCAGGAAGGCGTTGTCGTCGTCCGGGTTCACGATCAGGCGGAAGTAGGCCATCAGGTCCTTCACTTCCTGACGTCCGAAAAAGCTGTTGCCACCCGACAAACGATACGGCACCTGATGGTGCTGCAATTTCAGCTCGATCAACTTGGCCTGGTAGTTGCCGCGATAAAGGATCGCGAAATCGCTGTACGGACGGTCGGTGCGCAAGTGCAGGCTGAGGATTTCCATGGCCACGCGCTCGGCTTCGGCGTCCTCGTTGCGGCAGCGGATCACGCGGATCTCGTCGCCGTGGCCCATTTCACTCCACAGCTGCTTTTCAAATTCGTGCGGGTTGTTCGAAATCAGCACGTTGGCGCAGCGCAGGATGCGGCTGGTGGAGCGGTAGTTCTGCTCCAGCATCACCACTTTCAAGGACGGGTAGTCTTCCTTGAGCAGCATCAGGTTTTCCGGGCGAGCGCCGCGCCAGGCGTAGATCGATTGGTCATCGTCGCCCACCACGGTGAACTGGTTGCGCTTGCCGATGAGCATTTTCACCAGCAAGTACTGGCTGGCGTTGGTGTCCTGGTACTCGTCCACCAGCAGGTAGCGCACCTTGTTCTGCCACTTTTCCAGGATGTCGGCATGTTCTTCGAACAGTTTCACCGGCAGCAGGATCAGGTCGTCGAAGTCCACCGCGTTGAACGCCTTGAGCGTGCGCTGGTAGTGGGTGTAGACGATGGCAGCGGTCTGCTCTTTGGGGTTACGCGCGTTTTCCAGGGCCTGGGCCGGCAGGATCAGGTCGTTTTTCCAGGCGCCGATCATGTTCTTGATCTCGTCGACACCGTCGTCGCCCGAGTATTCCTTCTGCATGATGTCGGTCATCAGGGCCTTGACGTCGGTCTCGTCGAAGATCGAGAAGCCCGGTTTGTAGCCCAGCCGCACGTGTTCCTTGCGGATGATGTTCAGGCCCAGGTTGTGGAAGGTGCAGACCGTCAGCCCGCGACCTTCACCGGCACGCAGCAGGGTGCCGACCCGTTCCTTCATCTCGCGGGCGGCCTTGTTGGTAAAGGTCATGGCGACGATGTACTGGGCGCGGATGCCGCAGTTCTGGATCAGGTGCGCGATTTTGCGCGTGATCACGCTGGTCTTGCCGGAGCCTGCACCGGCGAGCACCAAAAGAGGGCCGCCGACGTAGCTCACGGCTTCTTGCTGCCGGGGATTGAGTCGGGACATAGGTAAATTCAGGAGTCAGTCACGAAATGGGCCGGCATTTTAACAGGCTCAGCAAATTGTGCTGCTCTCTCCGACTTGTGACGCAACACGCGATCTCTAATTGCCGCTTTTGTTACTTTCACGCAGGATGCGCAACGGATTTGCGTCTAATGTTCGTAATTCCGGATACAAAGACCTCGTTTGATAACTGATGTCATTGTCATTAGTTGTCGGCACGGCATAATGCCCGTCGCCTACATCTTTGCAGAGTCTAGGGAGCTAGCTTGTCTACGCCTGTCGAACCCTTGCGTTTGCTGCTACTGGCCGAAGAGCCAGCGTGGGCAGCGTTGTTGCGCGAGTGTCTGGCTCCGATGGGGAGCTCGGCCGTGCTCATCAGCGCGCCGAGTTGGGAGTCGGTCAGCAGTCTGTTCGATGACAACCGCAGTGCGGTGTTATTGACGATCCCGGCTCTTCAGCCGGCGCCGGGCCGTTGCTGTCTGCCGACGGTGTTGCTGCTTGAGCACGAGCCGCTCACACCGCCCGACGGCGTCAGCGACTGGCTGGTACGCGAGCATCTCGACCCCGGCATGCTGCGCCGCTGCCTGCGGCATGTGCGCGAACGTGGCGTGCTGGAGACCACTTTGCAACGCCTGGCCGAGCAAGATCCGCTCACCGGTATTGCCAACCGCCAGGGCTTCCAGACCCTGCTGACGGCGCGCCTGGCGGAAAACGACGGTCGCGGTCTGGCGCTCGGGCATCTCGACCTCGATAACTTCCGTCATGCCAACGACGCCCTCGGCCATCAGGCGGGCGACCGGTTGATCCTGCAAGTGGTCGCCCGGCTCAAAAGCCAGCTCGAAGCCGGTGATCAACTGGCGCGGCTGGGCAGCGATGAGTTCGCGCTGCTGATCGACACCCGCCGCGCCCCTCTACGCGCCGAGTGGATGGCCGAACGCATCACCGAAGCGCTGGCCGAGCCCTATTGGGTCGATGGCGAAAGCCTGTTGATCGGCTCCAGCCTGGGCATCGCCCATGCCCGTGCCCAAGCCGGTGCCGACCCGTTGATGTGGCACGCGCACATCGCCATGCAGCAGGCCAAGAGCACTCAAGGCTGCACCTTCCACATCTTCAACGAACGCATCAATCGCAATGCCCGCAGCATTGCCGATCTCGAAACCGAGCTGCGCCGGGCGTTGCGCCGCGATGAGCTGGAGCTGCACTACCAGCCACGCCTGAACCTTGAGGACGGGCAGATCGTCGGTCTCGAAGCGCTCGTGCGCTGGCGTCACGCTGAACGCGGGTTGTTGCCGCCAAGCGAATTCGTGCCGCTGGCCGAACAAAGCGGCCTGATCGTGCCGCTGGGTTACTGGGTGATTTCCCGTGCCCTGCGTGACATGCAGGCATTGCTGGAGCTGGGTTTGCCGCCGTTGCACATGGCGATCAACTTGTCGTTCCGTCAATTCCAGGACAGCCAGTTGCTTTCGACCTTGAGCCGGTTGATTGCCGAGCGCGGCGTCGAGGCACAGTGGCTGGAATTCGAATTGACCGAAACCGCGGTGATGCGTCGTAGCGATCTGGTGAAGCAAACCATGGATGCCCTCGGGCGTCTGGGCGTGCGCTTCTCCCTCGACGACTTCGGCACCGGGTTCTCATCGTTCGTGCACCTCAACAGCCTGCCGATCACTTTGCTGAAGATCGACAAGAGCTTTGTCGGCGGCATGGAGCAGCGCGAAGAGAACCGCAAACTGGTCCACGCGATGATCAACCTGGCGCACAACCTCAATCTCGAAGTCGTCGCCGAAGGCGTGGAAACGCCAGAGCAACTGGAATTGTTGCGCGGGTTCGAATGCGATCAAGTGCAGGGCTATCTGATCAGCAAGCCGTTGGCGCTGGCGGACCTGGTGGAGTACCTGATGTTTGGCAGCAGCCAGCAGCCAGCGCTGGAAGTGGTGGTGTAACCGTAACGCTTGCAGGAATGCGCTTTGGGTGGCGAGGGAGCTTGCTCCCGCTGGGTCGCGCAGCGACCCCAAAAGCTTTGCGACAGCTGCGCAGCTGAGCGGGAGCAAGCTCCCTCGCCACACAATCCCCGGGGATTTCAGTCAGGTTGAGCCATCCGGAAACCTTCCTTAAGTGTTGGCTCCCGCCGAATCATCCGCTTCATCTTCCACTCAAACGCCAGCGTCAAACTGACCGCTGCGCAAGCCAGTCCCAGCGCCAGGCCCCACCAGACGCCCGTCGGCCCCCAGTTCAAATGGAACGCCATCCACCATGCGGCCGGTGCGCCGATCAGCCAATAGCATCCCAGGCCGACCAGGAACGTGGTCTTGGCATCCTTGAGCCCGCGAATGCAGCCCATGGCAATGGTTTGCGTGCCGTCGAACAGCTCGAACCACGCCGCTACCGCCAAGAGGCTCACGGCCAGATTGATGACTTCACGGAACGCCGGGTCGTTGTGGTCCAGGAACAGGCCGATCAACTGATTCGGCAGCAGCCAGAAGACCATTGCGAAACACAGCATCGCCGCCGCACCGAAGGCGATGCCGACCCGGCCGGCCAGTCGCGCATCGAGCAATTGCCCGGCGCCGTAATGCTGACCGATGCGCATGGTGATGGCGTAGGAAATGCCCGCCGGGACCATGAACGCCACCGAGACGATTTGCAGGGCAATCTGGTGCGCCGCCAGTTGCGTGCTGCCCATGGTGCCCATGCACAACGCCGCGAACGCAAACAGTCCGACTTCCACTGCATAGGTGCCGCCAATCGGCAGACCCAGTCGCCACAGTTCCTTCAGATACTGTCGGTTGAGCCGCAGCAACCCCTGGCGCAGCGGATACGCCTCGTACGCAGGATGCCGGCGAATGTGCCATGCCAGCGCCAGGGCCATGAGGTTGGCGACAATCGCGGTGACCAGGCCGATGCCCATCAAACCGAGTTTCGGCAGGCCGAACATGCCGGTGATCAACGCGTAGTTGAGCAGGAAGTTGGCCACCGTGCCGCCCAGGCTGATAACCATCACCGGTGTCGCGCGGCCGATGGCGCTGGTGAAGCCGCGCAAGGCCATGAAACTCAGATAACCGGGCAGGGCGAACGGCAAAAAGATCAGAAATTGCCCCGCCGCTTGTACGTTGCTTTCGGTCTGGCCGAACAGCAGCAACACCGGTTTGAGGTTCCACAGCAGTAACCCGGCGCCCAGCGCCATCAACCAGGCCAGCCACACTCCGGCCTGGGTCAGTCGGGCCGCGCCAAGAATGTCGCCCGCGCCCTGACGGATCGCCACCAGCGTACCGACCGCCGCGATCACGCCAATGCAGAAAATCGACACGAACGAATAGGTCGCCGCACCCAGCCCGCCACCGGCCAGCGCCTCGGGACTCAGGCGGGCCATCATCAAGGTGTCGGTGAGCACCATCAGCATGTGCGCCAACTGTGAGGCAATCAACGGCCCCGCCAGCCGCAGGATGGCCCAGAGTTCAGTACGTGCTGGATGCTGCATGGTCATCAGGCTCGATCATCAACGTGAAGAGGAAAGCACCGATTCTCGGCGCTTCACGGGGTTTGCACAAAGGGATAAAAAGGATGGATGGCATGATTCAAACTCATGCTGCAGAGTTTCTGCTAGGGTGGCCAAGTCCCGCTGTAGGAGCATTCCCAATGTCACGTCGTCTTCCTCCCTTGTATGCCCTGCGCGCATTCGAAGCGGCGGCGCGGCACAGTTCGTTTACCCGCGCAGCCGAAGAACTGTCGATTACCCAAAGTGCCGTGAGTCGTCATATTCGTACCCTCGAGGAGCATTTTGCCTGTCGCTTGTTCCATCGCAGTGGCCGCAACTTGCAACTGACCGAGTCGGCGCGACTGATCCTGCCCGGCATACGCGAGGGCTTCACAGCACTTGAGCGAGCCTGCAATACCCTGCGCGCCGAAGATGACATCCTGCGCATGAAGGCGCCGTCGACCCTGACCATGCGCTGGCTGCTGGCGCGGCTCAGTCGATTTCGGCACCTGCAACCGGGAAATGAAGTGCAATTGACCAGTGCCTGGATGGACGTAGATTCGGTGGATTTCAACCATGAACCGTTCGACTGCGCAGTCATCCTCAGCAACGGGAACTTTCCTCCGGACTGGGAGGCAAGTTTCCTGTTCCCCGAAGAACTCATTCCTGTGGGCGCACCGAATCTTCTGAAGGATCAACCCTGGGACGTAGCGCGTCTGGCCAGTGCCGAACTCTTACATCCAACGCCCGATCGGCGCGACTGGCGCAATTGGCTGGAGCATATGGGCCTGACCGATCAAGTGTCGCTCAAGGGTGGGCAGGTCTTCGACACGCTGGAGTTGGGCATGATCGCCGCCGCTCGAGGATACGGTGTTTCCATGGGGGATCTGCTGATGGTGGCGGAAGATGTCGCCCAGGGGCGGTTGAGTCTGCCGTGGCCGACGGCCGTCGCCAGCGGTGAGCATTATTACCTTGTCTGGCCGAAAACGCGCCCGGGAGGCGAACGTTTGCGCCGTCTTGGCGACTTCCTGCAGAGCGAAGTACGAGCCATGGAATTGCCGGATGTCCACCGATTGAGCTGAATCGATAGAGCTGCCTGGGTGATGGCTTTAAGCTATATCCCGGCGAATTACTCAAGTATCTCGATTTGCCGCCGAAAATCTGCATGTTAGGACCTTCGTGCAGGTTCGACATATTGTCCATTATTAGAAATGTTGCTGAGCATTGGGGTCGGGATGATCCAGTCGCTCGGCCAGGAGCTGTCATGTCTCAACCTCGTGCCCGGATCGCCTCACAGCTTGGTCTCGCGCTTGCCGTGATACTGGCCATTGTCATCACCGGCAGTACCTTGTTCGCCCTGCGTTCGCTGGACACGGCCAACCTGGCGACCCGCGAAGAGCACTTGGCCAGTGAGGCCCGGTTGCTGGCCGATCAGTTGAGTACTTTCCACGGTACATTGCGCGAAAGCACCCAACGCCTGGCAGGGCTGTTCGAGAAGCGCTTCAGCGCGGGCCTTACCGTGCACCCGGATGAACCGGTGAATGTGGCGGGCACGCAGACGCCTGGCCTGCATCTGGGAAGCGAAGTGCTCAACAACAACTTCAAGGAAGTTGATGAGTTCAAGCAGATGACCGCGGGTGTGGCCACGGTGTTCGTGCGCAGCGGCGAAGAATTCATTCGCGTCAGCACCAACGTCACCAAGCAGGACGGCAGCCGCGCCATCGGTACGGTGCTCGATCATGCGAACCCGGCCTATGCTCGATTGATGGCGGGGCAGAGCTTCGTCGGTCGATCCCTGCTTTTTGAACGTTTTTACATGTCGCAGTACACGCCGCTGCGTGACAGCAGCGGCAAGGTGTTCGCGGTGTTGTACGTAGGTTTTGATTACACCGATGCGCAGAAGGCCCAGTTCGAAAACCTCAAGCGCTTCCGCATCGGCCAGACCGGTTCGCTGGCGCTGCTGGATGAGCAAAACAAATGGCTGGTGCCGATTGCCGGTGTAGAAGCCCTGGACCAGGCTGTCCCGGCCATCAATGCGCTGGCGAAAACCCCGGGTAAAGGCGAGTTCTGGAGCGACAAGACCGAAGACTTCTACAGCATCGCCGTGCCGTTCGAGGGGGGGCCGTGGTCGGTGGTGGCGAGCATGCCGAAAACCGAAATCAGCGCCGTGACCTGGAGCGTCGGTATTCAGTTGGCAATCGGCAGTTTGCTGGCGATGCTGATTGCGGTGGGTTCGGCGGTCTGGTTATTGCGCAGCAAACTCGCGCCGTTGGGTGATCTGGTGCGTCAGGCCGAAGCATTGGGTGCCGGTGATTTGAGCGTGCGCTTGAACGTGTCGAGCAACGACGAGATCGGTCAACTGGCCCGCGCCTTCAACCAAATGAGCCAGGCGCTGTCGACGATGGTCGAGCACATCCGCAAGGCCTCGGTAGAGGTCAACAGTCGTGCCCAGGCGCTCTCGGGGCTGTCCGGTGGTGCCTACGAAGGCATGGAGCAGCAGTCGGGCGAGATCACCAGCATGGCCGGTGCCGTCGAAGAATTCAGCGCCACGTCCCTGAACATCGCCGACAACATGGGCAACACCCAGCGTCTGGCTCAGGAAAATGCGCAACAGACGCAAATCGGTCGCACGTCGATGGATGAAGCGTCCTCGTCTCTGGAGCAAATCGCCGGGGCGTTGAACAGCACTGCAACGGTGATCAATACCCTGGGTCAGCGCTCCCAGGAAATCGGCGGCATCGTCGGCGTGATTACCTCGATTGCCGAACAGACCAACCTGCTGGCGCTGAACGCGGCGATCGAAGCCGCCCGCGCCGGCGAGCAGGGTCGTGGCTTTGCCGTGGTGGCCGACGAAGTCCGTAACCTGGCATCCCGTACCCGCCAGGCGACTGACGAAATCTCCGGCATGATCCAGAGCATCCAGCAGGAAACCGGCAATGCCATCAGCACCATGGAGCAGGGCAACGTGCTGATGCAGGAAGGCTTGTCGCGTAACGCCAACGTCGCTACGGCATTGGCGCGCATCGACGAACAAAGTCGCTCGGCCGGTCAGCAATTCGCTGCGATCACCACGGCGACCCAAGAGCAGAGCAGCACCGCGACCTTGCTCAGCAGCAATTTGCAGAGCATTGCGTTGGCCAACAGTGAGCAGCGTGAAGTGGTAGCCAATCTGGCAGTGACCGCCAAAGAGCTGGAGAAACTGGCGGCGGATCTGCGTTCCGAGGTTGATCGGTTTCGGTGAGGTGTTGCTGACATAGACTTTGCGTGCGAACTCGCCCTCACACCGTCCGTATTACACAGGATAGGGTGAGGGCCTGCTCGCGAAGGCATCAGTGTCGATTGTTGAGTTATCGCAGCGTCAAACCTGTTTTTCTTACTTGCTGAAACGTTTCCGCAGCGCTATAAAAATGGCACAACTCCAATAAAGGCTGCTGCCATGTCCCCGCTTAAACTTGCCGTCGCCCTCGGCGCGCTGTCCGCTGCTACCCACGCCATGGCCTGGGACTACGTCCTTCTCGATGCTGACAAGCCCGCGCAAAACTGGACCATCACCAGTGAGCAGCTTGGCGTGAAAACCGATAAACCCTTTTCCGTGAGCCTGCGCACGTTGCACGGTGGGCGGCAGGAAGGTGTCAGCATCGTTGATATCGATAACGGCACAATGAAACTCTCGGTGGTGCCGACCCGGGGCATGAATGTCCTGCACGCCTCTGTTGGCAACGTGCGCATGGGTTGGGATTCGCCCGTCAAGGACGTGGTCAACCCGGCCTTCATTGAACTCAGCGGGCGCGGTGGTCTGGGCTGGCTGGAAGGCTTCAATGAACTGGTGACCCGCTGCGGTTACGAATGGGTCGGCCATCCCGGCATGGACAATGGTGAGCTGCTGACGTTGCACGGTCGCGCTGCCAACATCCCGGCCAGTACCGTCACGCTGCACATCGACGAAAAACCACCCTACGCCATCAGCCTTCGCGGCGAGCTGAAAGAGCAGGCCTTCAAGAAAGTCGACTTTTCGGTTGTCACTGAACTGGTCACCCAGCCCGGCAGCGTGCGTTTCGTACTCAACGATACGCTGACCAACAACGGCGATTATCCAAAGGAATACCAGACGCTTTACCACAGCAACTTCAGTAGGCCGTTCCTTGAGCAGGGCGCACGTTTTGCCGCGCCGGTTAAACAGGTTTCGCCCTTCAACGACAAGGCCAAGGGCGATTTGGCGGACTGGAATACATATCGCGGGCCGACCAAGGATTACGACGAAACCGTCTATAACGTCGTGCCCTATGCTGACGCCAAAGGCGAAACCCTGACTGTTTTGCACAACCAGGCTGGAAGCCTCGGTGTTTCCGTTGGCTTCAATACCCAGCAGTTGCCCGTATTTTCCCTTTGGAAAAACACCGATACCCAAGGGCAGGGCTATGTCACCGGCCTTGAACCGGGTACCAGTTTTTCCTACAACCGTCGCTATCAGCGACCGCTAAATCTGGTGCCTACCATTGCATCGAAGGAACACAAACAGTTTCAGATCAGCTACAGCCTGCTCGCGGACAAAGACGCTGTGGATAACGCCTTGAAGCGTGTGACCGAGATTCAGGCCGGGAGAGAAACCGAATTGCGGCAGACACCGCTGGTTGACCTGACCGAACATTAAGGCGTCGCTGGCCGGTATTGCAGCGCTTCGGCAAGGTGCTCACGTTTGATGGTATCGACTTGCTCAAGGTCGGCCAGTGTCCGGGCGACCTTGAGTAAACGATGCGCCGAACGCAGCGACAATGTCAGCCGTTCACAGGCTGACTCCAGCCATTTCTCATCAGCTGTGGATAACTGGCAGTGTCGCTTCAGCCCCGGCAGATCGAGAAACGCGTTGGCACAACCCTGGCGTTTCTGCTGTCGTTCTCGAGCCTCTGCCACCAAAGCAGCGGCACTGGCGCTGTCTTCTCCAGGCTTCACCTGCGGGTTCAACGCCGTCGCTTCACGCGCCACCGTCAGGTGTAGATCGATTCGGTCGAGCAGCGGTCCTGACAACTTGTTGCGATAGCGCTGCACCATGTCCGGCGTGCACGAACACTTGCCGCTCGGCTCGCCAAGATATCCGCAGGGGCACGGATTCATCGCCGCTACCAACTGGAAGCGTGCCGGAAAACGTACGCGATCCTTGGCCCGGGCAATGACGATATGCCCGGACTCCAGCGGCTCGCGTAATACCTCCAATACCTTGCGATCAAATTCCGGCAGTTCGTCCAGAAAAAGCACGCCGTGGTGGGCCAGGGTTATTTCGCCGGGTTGCGGTTTCGAGCTGCCACCAACCAAGGCTGGCCCCGATGCCGAGTGGTGCGGTTGACGGAATGGGCGCTGCGGCCAATGAGTCAGCGGCGCGCCACTGGCAACTGACTGAATTGCCGCCACCTCCAAAGCCTCGCTCTCGGCCAGGGGTGGCAGCAGCCCCGGCAACCGGCTGGCCAACAATGTTTTACCGGTTCCCGGAGGCCCGTTGAACAACAGGTTATGCGCCCCCGCAGCAGCAATCAGCAATGCCCGTTTGGCAGCCAGTTGCCCCTGCACTTCATTCAAGTCGGGATAAGGCTTGCTGGCATGCATCAACCCGTCAGACACATACGGCTCAACCGGCGTATGCCCGTTGAAATGCGCCACCGCTTCCAGCAAATGATCCACGGCGTAGACCTTCAACCCCGAGGCCAGACACGCCTCCTCGGCATTCGCTCGCGGTACCACCAGCGCACGACCAGCCTTGCGCGCCGCCAGTGCTGCCGGCAGCACGCCGCGTACCGGCCGTACCGCTCCTGACAACGCCAACTCGCCCAAGCATTCCACCTCGTCCAGTGTCAGACATGGCACCTGCACACTCGCCGACAGAATCCCCAAAGCAATCGCCAGATCAAACCGCCCGCCATCCTTGGGCAGATCCGCCGGAGCCAGATTCAAGGTGATCCGCCGCGCCGGAAACTGCAGCCCGGAATTGATGATCGCGCTGCGCACCCGATCCTTGCTCTCCTTCACCGCCGCCTCGGGCAGCCCGACCATGGTCAGGGAGGGCAAGCCATTGGCCAGATGGACTTCGACGGTGACAGCGGGGGCTTCCACGCCAATCTGGGCGCGACTGTGGACGATGGAGAGGGACATGGTGTTCCTTGAAATGTACAGGGGCCGCTTCCTGCGGTTCTTCAAGGGTAGTCAGGAGATGAGAGTTTCGCGTGGCGGGAGTGAAGGCAAAATTTCACGGGATGTTGCGAGCCATTCTGGGATGCCGGGTTTGGGATCAATAGATCGGAGCCTGCAGCAGCTCCTGCAAGCGAAGCGGAAGGTTGTTCCGACCTTCAATCGCGAGCAGGCTCGCTCTTACAGGGCTTGCGGCGTCACTCGGCTGGAGGAGTGAGCCTCGCTTCCAGTTCCGCAACCTTCGCTTCAAGCGCTTCCAACCGTGCCCGCGTGCGCGCCAGCACCACCATCTGGCTATCAAACTCTTCGCGACTCACCAGATCCAGTTTGCTGAAGCCGCTCTGCAGCAACATTTTGAACTGACTTTCGATTTCAGCTTTCGGCAGAGGCGTGTCGCCACTGAAGAGGCGGGAGGCGGTGCCGGTCAGGGCGTCGAGGAAGTCTTTGGGCGCGAGCATGGGAAGAGGTCCTGATAACAATGGCAGGCAGTGTATCACGCAGTGTCTATAGTCATTTTCGTGGGCAATGGATGCACGCTTTTCGCGCATGCGGACGGACGGCATCGCACCGTTGTTGTGCGTATCGCGTCGGGCATTGTGGTGATGATCTGGTCATCTGCGAGCAAGGGCTTGAAAACAGAGGATTTTGCGGAGATGGCAAGCTTTCTGCTTAGACGCTAGTGACCCATGCACTGATGCAGTCGCTGTGACGAATGCAGTGCGCCAGGCGAAACGGGGAAGTGTTTCGCAAGGAGCGGTTAACTGGCGTCGGACGGGCAAGTCAGAGCCGACGATGCGTTACAAAGCCAGGCACTGCGCTTAGACTTGAGACGGGTTTGTTTTCCTGGGGCAAGTCCACCAATTCGGGAGAGAGTTTTCATGAAGCTAGTCACTGCCATCATCAAGCCGTTCAAGTTGGACGACGTGCGCGAGTCGTTGTCCGAGATCGGCGTGCAGGGCATTACCGTTACTGAAGTCAAAGGCTTCGGTCGGCAGAAGGGTCACACCGAGCTGTATCGTGGCGCGGAGTACGTGGTCGATTTCCTGCCAAAGGTGAAGATTGATGTCGCCATTGACGACAAGGATCTCGACCGGGTTATCGAAGCGATAACCAAGGCCGCCAACACCGGCAAGATCGGTGACGGCAAGATCTTCGTGGTCAATCTGGAACAGGCGATTCGCATCCGTACCGGCGAAACCGATACCGACGCAATCTAAGCCGCCACAAACCCAACGCCCCAGGAGAAAACAATATGACTCTGCGTAAAATCGCAGGGCTAGGAGCCCTGTTGTCCCTCGTAATGCCCGGCCTGGCCATGGCGGCAGACGAAGTGGCAGCCCCAGTCCTCAACTCCGGCGACACCGCCTGGATGATGACCTCGACAGCCCTCGTGCTGTTCATGACCATTCCCGGCCTCGCGCTGTTCTACGGCGGCATGGTTCGGTCGAAAAACATTCTTTCCGTGATGATGCAGTGCTTCGCCATTACCGGTCTGATCAGCGTCCTGTGGGTCATTTATGGCTACAGCATCGCGTTCGACACCACCGGCATGGAGCAGGGCGTCGTCAACTTCAACTCGTTCTTCGGCGGCATGGGCAAGGCGTTCCTCGCCGGTGTCACGCCTTCGAGCCTGACCGGTCCCGCGGCGCTGTTCCCCGAGGCGGTCTTCATCACCTTCCAGATGACTTTCGCCATCATTACCCCAGCGTTGATCGTCGGTGCTTTCGCCGAGCGGATGAAGTTCTCCGCCATGCTGGTCTTCATGGGCATCTGGTTCACTCTGGTTTACGCACCGATCGCGCACATGGTCTGGTCCGGTAACGGCGGCCTGATGTGGGACTGGGGCGTGCTCGACTTCGCTGGCGGCACCGTGGTGCACATCAACGCCGGTGTGGCCGGTCTGATCGCCTGCCTGGTACTGGGCAAGCGCAAAGGCTTCCCGACCACCCCGATGGCGCCGCACAACCTCGGTTACACCCTGATGGGCGCGGCCATGCTGTGGATCGGCTGGTTCGGTTTCAACGCCGGTTCCGCCGCTGCGGCCAACGGCACTGCCGGCATGGCGATGCTGGTGACCCAGATCGCCACCGCCGCTGCCGCACTGGGCTGGATGTTCGCCGAGTGGATCACCCACGGCAAACCAAGCGCATTGGGCATCGCCTCGGGTGTGGTTGCCGGCCTGGTTGCCATCACTCCGGCCGCGGGCACCGTTGGCCCAATGGGCGCACTGGTGATCGGTCTGGCTGCAGGCGTGGTGTGCTTCTTCTGCGCCACCACCCTGAAACGCAAACTCGGTTATGACGATTCCCTCGACGCCTTTGGCGTGCATGGTATCGGCGGTATCCTCGGCGCGATCCTGACCGGTGTGTTCGCTGCACCGTCGCTGGGTGGCTTCGGCACCGTGACCGACATCGCCGCACAAGTGTGGATTCAGTGCAAAGGCGTGGGCTTCACGGTGATCTACACCGCGATCGTCACTTTTATCATTCTCAAGGTACTCGACGCCGTCATGGGCCTGCGTATCACCGAAGAAGAAGAGGCTGTCGGCATCGATCTGGCGCTTCACAACGAACGCGGCTACAACTTGTAAGCACGCGCATTGAAAAACTTGCCCGGCTTGCCGGGCATTTTTTTGTCTGCAATTTGTCATTGAAGTAAGCGCTGAAAGGTTTTTTCTTACAGCTTTGGCGGTGTTTACGACACGTGTTTTTGTACCGTCGATGGCTTACATGACTGGAGGATTATTAGGGCCTTTGTTTTTTCCCAGAGCGCGCTAGAATGCGCCCCGAACGTGCGGAGAACTGTATGTGGCAACAGACTCTGATAACCCTGCGGGCAAGGCCCCGGGGCTTTCATCTGGTAACGGACGAGTTACTCGCCGGCTTGCCTGAACTCAAGGCGTGTCGGGTCGGTCTGTTGCATTTGTGGCTGCAGCATACCTCGGCGTCGTTGACCATCAACGAGAACGCCGATCCGGCGGTACGTCGCGACTTCGAACGATTTTTCAATCGTCTGATCCCACAAGGAACAGACGGCTATGAGCATAACGACGAAGGCCTGGACGACCTCCCGGCGCACTTCAAGGCCAGCGTACTTGGCTGTCAGCTCAGTTTGCCGATCTCGGCAGGCCGATTGGCGTTAGGGACCTGGCAAGGTGTTTATCTGGGCGAGCACCGTGATCATGGCGGTGCTCGTAAAGTCCTCGCCACCTTGTACGGTGATGGGGCATAACCGCTGGTCAGCAGCGGCTGTTGATTTTTTTCCGGCAGCCTTCGACAGAGGGCAAAGCTGGGCTATAACTAATCTGCTTTTCGCAAGTCATGAGGTAGAACATGAGCGACGATGATCTGGAAAACGACGACCTCGAAGTAGGCGACGAAGACGAGGCCGAAGAAGGCCTGGAAGCAGCAGCGGAAGACGTTGCTGACGACGACGGCGGTGATGCGCCCGCGCCGACTGCCAAAGGCAAGGCCAAGGCCGCGGTATCGGTTGATGAACTGCCGAGTGTCGAAGCCAAGAACAAGGAGCGCGATGCCCTGGCCAAGGCCATGGAAGAGTTCCTTGCGCGTGGTGGCAAGGTGCAGGAAGTGGAGGCCAACGTGGTCGCCGATCCGCCCAAGAAGCCAGACAACAAGTACGGCAGCCGGCCTATCTGAGCCTGCTTCGCGCTTGCTGAAAAAGCCCGCCGTCGCCGCGGGCTTTTTCATGTCTGAAAAAAAACAGGGATGTTGCGACGCGTTCATTGTGGCGAGGGAGCTTGCTCCCGCTGGGTAGCGTAGCGACCTCCAAATGTTGTGCGACTGCTTCGCAGCCGAGCGGGAGCAAGCTCCCTCGCCACAAAGAATGAGGATTGTGTCAGGCGCAGGTGGTGTTCCAGCGAGCGAGCAACGCCGGCAACTCGGTCAGGCTGCGAATCTCGGCATCCGGCAGACGCTCGGCCTCCCAGTCCTTGCCCGCCGGGTTGAACCAGATTGCCCGCAATCCAGCCTGTTGTGCACCGGCAATGTCGTCGCCCGGATGATCACCGATATGCACCGCCGATTCCGGCACTGCACCACCGCGCTGCAGAGCTTCATGGAACAAGCGCGCGTCAGGTTTGGCGATGCCGATATCTTCGGCGCATAGCGCAAATTTGAAGTAGTCCGCCAGGCCTAGCCGACGCACATCGGCGTTGCCGTTGGTGACCACGCCGAGGGCGTAATGGTTGGCGAGGATTTCCAGGGTGGGTTCGACTTCGGGAAATACCTCGATCTGATGCCGGGCGTGCAAGAACACTTCAAAACTCTTGTCCGCCAGATCCGAGGCTTCTGCGTGGGTGTATCCGGACTCTTCCAGCGCCTGGAACAAGACGCGCCGACGCAAGGCGCTGATCCGATGCTTGAGTCCCGGCTCGCTGCTCAGAATGCGTTCGCGAATGGCCCACAAATGCTCCACCGGCACCGCACCCAGATTGGGCGCGTGCTCGGTCAGCCATTCACGCAAAACGGCTTCGGCGCTGACGATCACCGGGGCCGTGTCCCACAGGGTGTCGTCGAGGTCGAAGGTGATCAACTGAATACTCATGAATCATCGCCTTTCATGCGTTTGGCCCGTGGATGGGCGCTGTCGTAGACCGTGGCCAGGTGCTGGAAGTCCAGGTGGGTGTAGATTTGCGTGGTCTTGATGTCCGAATGGCCGAGCAGTTCCTGCACCGCCCGCAGGTCCTGGGAGGACTCCAGCAAATGGCTGGCAAAGGAGTGCCGCAGCATGTGCGGGTGCAGGTTTTGCCCCAGTTCACGTTCACCGGCCGCTTTGACCCGCACCTGTATCGCCCGGGGGCCGAGACGTCGGCCTTGCTGGCTGATAAATACCGCGTCATCTGCCGGGTTGGCCAGTGCGCGCAAGGGCAACCACTGTTCCAATGCCTCGCGAGCCTTCTGGCCCACCGGCAATAGCCGTGTCTTGCTGCCTTTGCCGAGCACCTGGACCATGCCGTCGGCAAGGTCGAGCTGCTCAAGATTGAGCCCGGTCAGCTCCGACAGGCGTAACCCGGAAGAGTAGAAGAGTTCGAGAATCGCCTGATCGCGACGCGCGAGAAAGTCATCCTCCACACCCCCTTCAAGCAATTGCAACGCGCGGTCGGTGTCGAGGGTTTTCGGCAGGCGTCGCTCGCCCTTGGGCGGTGCCAGGCCATTGGCCGGGTCGTGGTCGCACAGGCCTTCGCGGTTCAGATAATGATAGAGCCCGCGCACGGCTGAAAGCAGGCGCGCCAGGCTGCGCGAGGATTGGCCCTGGGCATGCAGACGGGCGATCAGGCTGCGCAAGCGCTGGATATCCAGCGCTGCCCAGCTGCCGATATTCTGTTTGACGCACCAGCCCAGCACCTTATCGAGGTCGCGGCGATAAGCCGACAGCGTGTGCGGCGACACCTGCCGCTCACTGCGCAGGTGTTCGCAGTAAGCGTCCAGTTGCCGTTCCATGTTCAGCGTACCGAGCGCAGGGAGCTGTTGACCCGTGGCAGCACGCGGCCCATCACTTCGGCGATGTAGCTGAGGAACAACGTGCCCACCGAACTTTTGTAGTGCTGCGGATCACGGCTGGCGATGGCCAGGATGCCGTGGATGCCTTGATGGCTGATGGCGACGACGGCAGTGGAGCCAATCTGCTTGCGCTGTTCTTCGCCGAACAGAAAGTCCAGCTCATGTTCACGCAGACTGCCGCTGACGCTTTTATCTTCCAGCAACAGGCCGCCGATGGCCACCTGTGCCTCGGCGTGGGTGACCCAGCGGCCCACCGGCATGGCGTTGTCGCCAAGCAGGATCAGACTGACGAAGGGCACCTGGAAATCCTGGCGCAGGCTGTCTTCGACGCAGATCACCACATCTTCCAGGCTGGTGGCGTCCATCAGCGCGAGAATCAGGCGGCGGGTCTTGTCGAAGAGTCGATCGTTGTCGCGGGCCACATCCATCAAATGCGAAAGACGATGGCGCAGTTCGATGTTGCGATCGCGCAGGATGGTCATCTGCCGCTCCACCAGGGACACGGTGTCGCCGCGCCGATGGGGAATGCGCATTGCCGGCAGCAGTTCTTCGTGCTCGACGAAGAAGTCCGGGTGAGCCTCCAGGTACGCGGCAATCGCCGCCGCCTCCAGGCTCTCGGACGGCGTTTCGTCGGACTGTCGGGCGGGTACCTGAGGCTTATCGGTCATGACGTTGGCTCACTCAAAGACGTACTTGTCCTTCGTATACGCGGACTGCCGGGCCGGTCATCAGCACCGGTTGGCCAGGGCCTGCCCACTCGATGGACAGCCGCCCACCCGGCAGGTCGATCAACAGCGGCGAATCCATCCACCCCTGGCTGATCGCCGCTACTGCAGCGGCACAGGCGCCGGTACCGCAGGCCTGGGTTTCCCCGGCCCCGCGTTCCCATACGCGCAACTGCGCTCGGCCCCGGTCGATGACCTGGAGAAAACCGACGTTGACCCGCGCCGGGAAGCGCGGGTGATGTTCGATTTTCGGCCCCAGTTCATGCACCGGTGCATTGTTGATATCGCTGACCCGCACGACGGCATGGGGATTTCCCATCGACACGGCAGCCAGCTCCACTGGCGTACCATCGACGTCAACCTGATAACTCGTCGCCTGTTCCGATGCCTGGAACGGGATATCGGCCGGTACCAGGCGCGGGGCGCCCATGTTCACGCCGATCTGGCCGTCACTGCGAACGTCCAGCTCGATGATGCCGCTTTTGGTCTCGACGCGAATCTGCCGCTTGGCGGTCAGGCGCTTGTCGAGAACGAAGCGGGCGAAACAGCGCGCACCGTTGCCGCATTGCTCCACTTCGGAACCATCGGAGTTGAAGATCCGATAGCGGAAATCCACATCCGGGTTGCTCGGTGCTTCAACGATCAGCAATTGATCGAAGCCGATGCCGGTGTGCCGATCACCCCATTGCTTGGCGTGCTTGGGCAGAATATGCGCGTGCTGGCTGACCAGGTCGAGGACCATGAAGTCATTGCCCAGGCCGTGCATTTTGGTAAAACGCAGCAGCATGGCTTACTCCGGCAGCAGGCTTTCGCCAGCAAACAACTCGGCTACCGTTTCACGGCGACGCACTTCAAATGCCTGATCACCGTCCACCAACACTTCAGCGGCGCGGCCGCGGGTGTTGTAGTTCGAACTCATGACAAACCCATAGGCGCCGGCCGAGTGCACGGCCAGCAGGTCGCCTTCTTCCAGGGCCAGTTCACGCTCTTTGGCCAGGAAGTCGCCGGTCTCGCAGATCGGGCCGACGATGTCGTAGGCGCGGGCAGCGGTGGTACGCGGGCGCACGGCGGTGACGTCCATCCAGGCCTGATACAACGCCGGGCGGATCAGGTCGTTCATGGCGGCGTCGACGATGGCGAAGTCTTTGTGCTCGGTGTGCTTGAGGTACTCGACCTGAGTCAGCAGCACGCCGGCGTTGGCGACGATGAAGCGGCCCGGCTCGAACACCAGCGCCAGGTCGCGACCGTCGAGACGCTCACGCACGGCCTTGATGTAGTCGGCAGCCAATGGCGGCTCTTCATCGCGATAACGCACGCCCAGGCCACCACCGAGATCGATGTGGCGCAGGTAGATGCCGCAATCGCCGAGACGGTCGACCAGGCCCAGGAGGCGGTCGAGGGCGTCGATGAATGGCGGCAGGGTGGTCAGTTGCGAGCCGATGTGGCAATCGACGCCGACCACTTCCAGGTTTGGCAGTTGCGCGGCACGCACGTAGACGTCTTCAGCGTCGGCGATGGCGATGCCGAACTTGTTCTCTTTGAGGCCGGTGGAAATGTACGGGTGGGTGCCGGCATCGACGTCCGGGTTGACGCGCAGCGAAATCGGCGCGCGAACGCCCAGCTCGGCGGCGACGATCTGCAGACGTTCCAGCTCGTCGGTGGATTCGACGTTGAAGCAGTGCACGCCGACTTCCAGGGCGCGACGCATGTCGTCACGGGTCTTGCCGACGCCGGAGAACACGATCTTGTCGGCACTGCCGCCGGCAGCCAGTACGCGTTCCAGTTCGCCACGGGAAACGATGTCGAAACCGGCGCCCAGACGCGCCAGGACATTCAGTACGCCCAGGTTGGAGTTGGCCTTGACCGCAAAGCACACCAGGTGCGGCATGCCTGCCAATGCATCGGCGTACGCCAGGTATTGGGCTTCGATGTGCGCGCGCGAGTAAACGTAGGTCGGTGTACCGAAGCGCTCTGCGATGGCAGACAGGGCAACACCTTCCGCGAACAGTTCACCGTCACGGTAGTTAAAAGCGTCCATGAGGTTCCCTTATTGGTAGACGTCGTGCTTGTGCGACTTGGACGGCTGCTTTTGCGAGGACTGTGCCTGCTCTGCAGGGTCCTGGCTATCGTCCGGCAGGTACAGCGGGCCTTTTTGACCACAGGCCGACACGAGGCAGGCGACCGCGAGGAGCGCGGCAAGGGAAGAGATCAGGCGCTTCATGGCGAAATCCTTGAAAATGCATTAATTGCGCCGGAGTATACCGGCCACCCGGCAGCTTGCCTATGCGAGGGGGCTCCCGTCCGGCGGGGCTTGGCTTGCTGCAGGCAAGTCGTGTGAATGCATTGTGGGAGAGGGCTTGTGTGGCGAGGGAGCTTGCTCCCACAGGAACAGTGTTTGATGTACCTATGGCATCGCTTGGTCGTTATCCTTTGCAATCGACAGGGCTCGCCCGTATCTTGCGGCGCTTGAGCCTGATCAGACAATTTTTGAGGTTGCCGCAATGAGTTTGTCCGAAGCCCGTTTTCACGATCTGGTCGATGAAACCCAGGAAAAGCTGGAAGACATCTTTGACGAAAGCGATCTGGATATCGATCTGGAGAGCTCGGCCGGTGTGCTGACCGTCAAGTTCGAGAATGGCACTCAGCTGATCTTCAGCCGCCAGGAGCCGCTGCGTCAGTTGTGGCTGGCGGCTGTTTCCGGTGGTTTCCACTTCGACTACGACGAAGAGAGCGAGCGCTGGATGTGCGACAAGAGCGAGGAGCAACTGGGTGAAATGCTTGAGCGCATCGTCAAGGCGCAGGCAGACGTCGAACTCGATTTCGAAGGTCTGTAAACGCGTGACACAGCCAGCGCCCGTCCGTCCGCCAAAGCCGCTCTACAGCAATGTCAGCCCAGCGGTGCCGTCGCCGTGCAGCGGTGTGTGCCGTCTGGATGAGCAAAAAGTCTGCCTGGGCTGCTTTCGCCATGTCGAAGACATCCGTGAATGGCGCTCGGCGGATGATCAGCGCCGGCGGGTGATTTGCGCCGAGGCTGCTCACCGCAAATCCTCGGGATAAAGGCTGTTGTGGCGAGGGAGCTTGCTCCCGCTCGGTTGCGAAGCAGCCGCACGCTTTTGGGGGCGCTTTGCTCCCAGCGGGAGCAAGCTCCCTCGCCACAATGGACCGCACGGAAGCCGGATCGCCCAGCTTGTATATTTTTTGAGCTGTGATAGTGTCCGGGTACGCCTCAACCCATCGAGGCTCGTGAAAACCCCGCCTTCTTCTGGCGGGGTTTTGCTTTTTTCGTGCAGAAGAAAGGAGTCTGCCCTGATCATGACCGCACCTTCCATCACCCTTACCCGTCTGGACGTTCAGCGTCTGGAGCGTCTGATCGACAGCCTGGATGACACGCTGCCGGGCGTTATCGCGTTGCAAACCGAACTGGATCGCGCCGATACCGTGGTCGGCCACGATGAAGTGCCCGCCGATGTCGTGACCATGAACTCCCGTGTGCACTGCCGCGAAGAAAGCAGTGGCAAGGATTACCACCTGACCTTGGTGTACCCGAAGGATGCCAATGCCGACGAAGGCAAAATCTCTATCCTGGCGCCGGTCGGCAGTGCGCTGCTGGGGTTGAAGGTCGGTCAACATATCGACTGGCCGGCACCGGGCGGCAAGACATTGAAGCTGACCTTGCTGGAAGTCGAATCGCAACCGGCCAACGGTGGCGATTACAACATCTGACCGCGTCTCAGACCTGCTCGAGCGCGGCGTTCAATGCACGCTCCAGGTCGGCCTTGTAGCGCAAATAAAGATTGCTTGAGCCGTGACCATCACCGAGCAGGCCCGCCAGATCCAGGTCGGTGATGTAGCAACGGTACCGTTCGCTCTCGCGGCGCTGCTCGACGATTTCCCGGGCGACCACGCTGAACAGCTGGTCGCCGTATTCCAGCTCTGAAAACTCCCGTTGATTGCAATACAGCGTGACCTGCACCTCGCCCGGTGCGGCTTTGCCGACGATCGCCTGTACGTCATAGAACGGTTTGTTGGCCGGGGTTTGCGGTGCTGGCCGGGCTTCGACCCGGCGCGCCCGACCCTGGCCGTGGGGCAAGAGTTGGAAGTAAAGGATGTCCGGGTTCTTCGGTTGCGCCGAATCCATCGGCAGTGCAGCGTCGCGCCGGTACTGGATCGACAGCAAAAACCGTTGCAAGGGCACCAGCAGGCTCTGCTCGTCATGCCAGGGCAACCGCTGATGCCACATGGCATTGAATTCATCGAGGACGTACAGATCAGCCAAGCCTTCATTCACCCGGTAGAACACCTGAATGCTGTCAGGCTGGCCCATGGGCAGCAGCAGTGACAGATCATGGTCTTGCAGCGCCATCGGGTCCAGCTGCAGCGGGCTGTAACCGGATTGCTCCTGTGCCAGGTATTCGAACAGGGCCGGCATCGATGTGAGGGCGGCATGTTTAACCTTGCCAGGCACCAGCTCCAGAACGTGGTAATGCTGCTGGACCTGGATCAGGTAGCGCAAATTGAGTTGGCTGAGCAGCAAGTTCTGCGCGGTGTCGAGAATGTCCTCGACGCGCTGGGCAATGAACTGCGCGCGGTTATGGCAAAAACAACGTACGCGCAACGTTGGCTGCAACGGACCATCCGGCAGGTTGTTGAGGTAATCGCGCAGGCAGTCGAGCAGGGCGTGAGGGCCGTCGTAACGATTGACCAGCACTTCGTTCCAGCTGTTGAGCGTGACCTGGTCAAGGGTCAACACCAGATTTTCGCGGACCCCTGCATAGCTCAGTGAGTCGGTGCGCTCGGTAGTCATCAGGATGTTCAAGTCGCGGTGATGCTTTAGCGGATCGACCCCGACGTTCACCAGAATCAGCACTTCGCTGGGCACGCTGGCGCGCAGCAAAGGCTCTTCGGCAACGGTTGGCAGTGGCAAGGGAATGCTTTGTTGCAGGCTGCCGAGCAGATTGAACAGCTCGAATTCGCTCATATCGCTGCTGCCGGGGTGCAAGGCGAGGCGCGTACTGCTGTCGATCACGCCGTTGCGGTGGCACCAAGTGAGCAATTCAAGCAGATGGCGGCTGCGCTTGATCGGCGCGAAATGCTCCCATTCGAGGGCATTGAGGCTGCCGTTGTACAAACCCCATTGGCTTTGTCCGGATTCTTTCTTGTCGGGCGAGTGCACCAGCGTCAGGGTGTCTTCGGCCAGGTCGGGGGCAATGCCCGGATTGATGAACTCGACCTTGTCGGCCTTGCGCTCGAACGCCGCGTAGAGACGACGGCCGAGCACGCTCAAGTCGCGTTTGTTGATCAGACTGACGGTTTGTTCGTTGCGGGCGAACTGGTTCAGGAAGCGGTAGCTGTAGTTCAGTTCGTTGACCAGGGCGCGGCGCTCCGATCCAACTTGCCTGACTTTCCACTGGCTGCGGCTGTCGAGCAGCGCCAGTTGTCGCTGGTCCCACTTCCATTCATGGGCCAGGCGTTCAAGCAGCGAGCGTTGCCAGCCCTGGGTACGGCCGCCGCTGCCGGTCAGTTTGCGGTTGACCTTCAGGTACAGCGCGCGACGCACCAGTTCCAGGCGTTCCGGTTCATTTCGGGCGACGAGATATTCTTCGATGCGCCGGTAAACCACGACATATGGATCCAGCTCATCGAGATCGAGCTGATTGGCGAACACCGCTTGCTTGAAGCGCAGGCTCAGGCACTGGACCCTGGGGTGTTCGCTGGCGTAAACCTCGGTCAGCAGCAGCTTGAGCACCGATTTGTACGGCGACTCGATGCCCTTGAACAGCTGCCACAGGCCGGCGCCAACAAACTCGCCGGGTGGAATAAAGGCCAGATGCCCCAAGTCCAGGCTTTCGTCGGCGCGGATGAAGCGCTTGGAGAGCAGCGTGTGAGTGTAGCGGTCGTAACTCGCCTCTTCGTAGACCGGCACCAGCCACCAGATCGGTGTGCGTCCTGCCAGCCAGATGGCAGTGCGATAGAACTCGTCGAGCAGCAGATAGTGCTGGGTGGTGCCGCAGTCTTCCGAACTCAGCTGTGTATCGCGCTCGCCGCGAACGAAACGAACCGGATCAATCAGAAAGAAATGCGCCTCCGCACCCTGGCTCGCCGCCCAGGCTTCAAGCAGTTGGCATTTCTTGCGCAGCTCGGCGAGCTCGTTTTCGGTCAAGTCCGGGCTGTGGCACACCCACACGTCCATATCACTCTGATCCGCCTGGGCCAGCGTGCCGAGGCTGCCCATCAGAAACAATCCGTGAATCGGCCTGGGCGGATTACTGCCGTGGCGCGGCTTGTAGGAAAACGATCGGGTCAGGCGCTGGGCTTCGGCCAGGACGTGGGTGTCCGGCTCGTAATTCGACACGCCGGCCGGCGTGTTGCCGGAAACGTAGCCTGGCAACAGTGGATGATTGACGTGGAAGAACAACGGCAAGAGGCTCAATACCAATTGCTGGCGAGTGGACAAGCCTTCTATGGCACGGGCCAGGCGGCCGTCATTGAGCTTCAGAAAACGTGCGCGCAGCTGGCTGAGAACCTTTCGGTCGATTCCCTCTTCCAGATCGGGGCGGATTTCATGGGTGCGGGTCATGTCAGCTCAAACCGGCTCGCGGGGCTCGGGTGTGGGGCTCTCGGGTGAGGGGCAGTTTAGCGCCTCGGCCACGGGATTTTTAAGCTGAATTTGTTTTTTGACGTCAGATTTCTATCGCCTGGCGACAGCGCTCGGCAGAAACGGGCAACCCGGCTGGCCCGCGGAAATCCCATGGCAGGGGTTTCCGTGGGCGAAGGGGCGATTCAGGCTGTTTCCTGGACGCTCAGAATGGTCAGGACTGTTTGTACGCTTTGAGCGGCATCACGGCCCAGGCTGGTCAGATAACCGCCATCGGGCTGGTCGATCAGTTCTTTTTCATGCAGGCGTTTGGCAGCGGCAATGTGTTTCGGGGCAGCGGTCTGATGAATTTTCAAACCTTCCTGGGAACTGTCCAGGTTGAAGAGTGCGAGGACTTCCAGTTCGGCAACCAACTCAGGGGTAAGCGACATAAGGACTCCAGACTTTCTAGGAATTGGACGACAGCGCCCCTAAGGTGATCTCACTCGTGCGGCATGTCCAGTGCTGGCGGCAGGGTTTTTTTGCCTGGGGCGGCTTTCCCCAGCTGCGGGGTGCCGCAGGAGCGAGGCTTGCCCGCGAAGAGCCGTGACGAGGTTTTCAGATAAACCGCGGCGAGGCTTACACGGGCACACACGCTGGTTTATTTCTTTTCCGGTGGCAGTTCCGGCAATGCGCGCAGCGCTGCTTCATACCATTGGGTGTTGAATGCGCGGTCTTCTTCGAGGATTGCGTCGATTTCTACCGCTAGAACGTGAGCCATCAGATTGAGGATTTCTTCGCGCTCGTAACCTACCAGGGTCAACTTGTTGAACGTTGCCTTGGCTGCTGGCGGGTTGTCGCTTTCGATCTGGTTTTCGATAGCTTCGACCAGCGTGTTCTCGGCGAACTCTTCTTCGTCGGCATCGATATCGGTTGGCTCGCTCATGGCAGGCTCCTTGGGAAAAGATGGCCAGTTTACCCGCATTCATGCCCGTGATGCTGCTGGCAAGAAACGCCGCAGCGTTCTATAAACAGGCACTGCCCACCCCGCACGGCCTGGAGGCTATGTGATGCTCAAGCTTTACGGATTTGCTGTCAGCAACTACTACAACATGGTCAAACTGGCTCTGCTGGAAAAAGGCCTGCCCTTCGAAGAAGTGCCGTTTTACGCCGGGCAAACCCCGGAAGCGCTCGCCATCAGCCCGCGTGGAAAAGTACCGGTGCTGGGCGTCGAGCAGGGTTTCATCAATGAAACCAGCGTCATTCTCGAATACATCGAGCAAAGCCAGAAAGGCACGCCGCTGCTGCCCAGCGATCCTTACGAGCGGGCGCAGGTGCTGGCATTGGCCAAGGAGATCGAGTTGTATATCGAACTGCCGGGCCGTGCCTGCTATGGCGAAGCGTTTTTCGGAACGACATTGCCGGATGCCATCAAGGAAAAGACCCGCACCGAGCTGCTGCTGGGCATGGCGTCCCTGGGCCGACACGGCAAATTCAGCCCTTACGTGGCGGGCGACAGTTTGAGCGTGGCGGATCTGTATTTCCTGTACAGCGTGCCGTTGGCGTGCGGGGTCGCCAAGAAACTGTTCGATATCGATTTGTTGGCCGAGCTGCCGGCAGCGAAGGCACTGTTGCAGCGGCTGGAGCAGAATCCGAATGTGCAACGGATTGCTGCGGACAAGGACGCGGCGATGCCGGCGTTCATGGCGATGATTGCAGCCAAGAAGTAGATTTGCAGCGCTCCTGAGTCAGCCATCGCGGGCAAGCCCCGCTCCCACAGTATTGTGTCGGTCAACAGATGGTGACTCGGCGCCAATCCTGTGGGAGCGGGCTTGCCCGCGATACTTTTAGCGGCTGGCGAGCAATGCCTGACCGCGTGCCACGGCTGCCTTGACCTGCGCCGGCGCGGTGCCGCCGATGTGGTTGCGCGCATTGACCGAGCCTTCGAGGGTCAGCACGGCGAATACATCCTGATCGATCTGGTCGCTGAACTTGCGCAATTCTTCCAGGCTCATTTCCGCCAGGTCCTTGCCGCTTTCAACGCCATACTTCACGGCATGGCCGACGATTTCGTGGCAATCCCGGAACGGCAGGCCACGACGCACCAGGTAATCGGCCAGGTCAGTGGCGGTGGAGAAACCGCGCAGCGCCGCCTCACGCATCATCGCGTGCTTGGGCTTGATCGCCGGAATCATGTCGGCAAAGGCGCGCAATGAGTCGCGCAAGGTATCGGCGGCGTCGAACAACGGCTCCTTGTCTTCCTGGTTGTCCTTGTTGTAGGCCAGCGGCTGGCCTTTCATCAAGGTCAGCAAGCCCATCAGCGCCCCGAATACCCGGCCGCTTTTGCCGCGTACCAGCTCTGGCACGTCCGGGTTTTTCTTTTGCGGCATGATCGAGCTGCCGGTGCAGAAACGGTCCGGCAGATCGATGAACTGGAACTGCGCGCTGGTCCACAGCACCAGCTCTTCGGAGAAGCGCGACAGGTGCATCATCGCGATGCTCGCGGCGGAACAGAATTCGATGGCGAAATCGCGATCGGACACGTTGTCCAGCGAGTTGCCGCCGACGGCGTCGAAGCCCAGCAGTTGCGCGGTGTACTCGCGGTCGATCGGGTAGGTGGTGCCCGCCAGCGCAGCGCTGCCCAGCGGCATGCGGTTGGTGCGCTTGCGGCAGTCGACCAGGCGCTCATAGTCGCGGCTGAGCATTTCAAACCAGGCCAGCATGTGGTGCCCGAAGGTAACCGGCTGAGCCGTCTGCAGGTGGGTGAAACCGGGCATGATGCTGCCGGCTTCGCGCTCGGCCTGTTCCAGCAAGCCTTTTTGCAGGCGGGTGATTTCGCTCAGGATCAGGTCGATCTCGTCACGCAGCCACAGACGGATGTCAGTAGCGACCTGGTCGTTGCGGCTGCGGCCGGTGTGCAGCTTTTTGCCCGTCACGCCGATTCGGTCGGTCAGACGCGCCTCGATATTCATGTGCACGTCTTCGAGATCGACGCGCCAGTCGAACTGGCCGGCCTCGATTTCAGCCTGGATGGTCTTCAGGCCATCGATGATGCTGTCGCGCTCGGCATCGGTCAGCACGCCGACCTTGGCCAGCATGGTGGCGTGGGCGATCGAGCCCATGATGTCGTGGCGATACAGGCGCTGGTCGAAGGTGACGGAGGCGGTGAAGCGGGCGACGAAGGCGTCGACGGGTTCACTGAAGCGGCCGCCCCAGGACTGATTGGTCTTGTCAGTGCTCATGAATTCGCTCGTATCGGCTGAAGAAAAATGGCGTTGAAACTGGCGCGGATAATAACAGGGTTGCCAATCGTGTCGGTGACACTGGTCGACTGGTTTTTCATGTCGTGAGTTGTGTCAGGTCAAGCCGTGGACGAATTGCACAACGATATTTTTCAATTGAGCAATATCGTCTCGGCAACCGTCTACAGTTGGACAATAGGATCAGCGCACTTCCTGGTGCCAAAGCTGACTATAAGAAGAGGGGTGTCCGTATTGCGTATCAGCAAACCCTGTGGCGATGTGTCGCCAAAGCGGGCCTGGGCCGCCAATCGCCCGGCAGATGAAAATTTAGCTGCCCGACAAGCGGCACTTTTTGACGCTCGCGCTAGTCTTAGCGTGGATCGCGGTGACGGACGTCACTTCACCTGTCTACGCTATCCTTGTGCAAGACTCACGCAGGAATCCAGCGCAATATGAATGTCCTGATCGTTGATGACGACCCCCTAGCCCGCGAGCGCCTGAGCCGAATGGTTGGCGAACTCGAGGGATACAGTGTCCTGGAGCCCAGCGCCACGAATGGCGAAGAAGCGTTGGCACTGATCGACAGCCACAAACCGGACATCGTGCTGCTCGATGTCCGTATGCCGGGCCTCGATGGCCTGCAGGTGGCCGCACGATTGTGCGAACGTGAAACTCCGCCCGCCGTGGTGTTTTGCACCGGGCCCGATGAATTTGCCGTGGAAGCCTTACAGGCCAGCGCCGTAGGCTATCTGGTGAAACCTGTGAGAACTGAACATTTACAAGACGCATTAAAAAAAGCCGAGCGCCCCAATCGTGTTCAACTCTCGGCCCTGACCCGTCCGGCTGCCGAAAGCGGCAGTGGTCCCCGCAGCCACATCAGCGCCCGCACCCGTAAAGGGATCGAGCTGATTCCGCTGGACCAGGTGGTCTACTTCATCGCCGATCACAAATACGTGACCTTGCGCCATGAAGCGGGCGAAGTGTTGCTCGATGAGCCGCTCAAAGCGCTTGAGGACGAATTCGGTGACCGTTTCGTGCGGATCCATCGTAACGCGCTGGTTGCCCGTGAACGCATCGAACGCTTGCAACGCACACCGCTTGGGCATTTCCAGCTGTTTCTCAAAGGCCTGAACGGTGACGCATTGATCGTCAGTCGACGCCATGTGGCCGGCGTGCGGAAAATGATGCAACAGCTTTGATTCGCTGTTCGCAGGCGAGTTTCACACCCGATTGCCGGATATCCGGGGCCAGGGAGGCCGAGTAGTTTCTGATACAAGTCAAAGTGGATTTGGCTGAGCTGTTATTATCCGTCGTATCTTTTCAGTACGGATTGATCCATGTCCTCTCGCCAAATCCGCATCGCCACCCGCAAAAGTGCTCTCGCCCTGTGGCAGGCCGAATACGTCAAAGCCCGTCTCGAACAGGCCCACCCGGGTTTGCTCGTGACGTTGGTGCCGATGGTCAGTCGAGGCGACAAGCTTCTCGACTCGCCATTGTCGAAAATCGGTGGCAAGGGCCTGTTCGTCAAGGAACTGGAAACCGCCCTGCTGGAAAACGAAGCCGACATCGCCGTGCATTCGATGAAAGACGTGCCGATGGACTTCCCCGAAGGGCTCGGCCTTTTCTGCATCTGCGAACGCGAAGACCCGCGTGATGCATTCGTCTCCAATACCTATTCCAGCCTGGACGAGTTGCCGCAAGGCAGCATTGTCGGCACGTCGAGCCTGCGCCGCCAGGCTCAGTTGCTGACCCGTCGTCCGGACCTGGAAATCCGTTTCCTGCGTGGCAACGTCAATACGCGTCTGGCCAAACTGGATGCCGGCGAATACGACGCCATTATTCTCGCCGCTGCCGGGTTGATCCGGCTGGGCTTTGAAGATCGCATCACCTCGGCCATCAGCGTCGACGACAGCCTGCCGGCCGGTGGCCAGGGCGCCGTGGGCATTGAGTGCCGGACTGCCGACAGCGAAATTCATGCGCTGCTGGCGCCGCTGCATCACCAGGACACCGCCACCCGCGTGACCGCCGAGCGTGCTCTCAACAAACACCTCAATGGCGGCTGCCAGGTGCCTATCGCCTGTTACGCCGTGCTTGAAGGCGAGCAGGTCTGGCTGCGTGGCCTGGTGGGCGACCCGAGCGGTGGCCTGCTGCTCAGCGCCCAGGCGCGTGCGCCACGTGGTGCTGCCGAAGCCTTGGGTGTGCAAGTGGCCGAGGATCTCTTGAGCCAGGGCGCCGCCGACATTCTCAAAGCGGTCTACGGCGAGGCAGGTCACGAGTGACTGGCTGGCGCTTGCTGCTGACGCGTCCAGCGGATGAGTCGGCAGCCCTGAGCCGTTTTCTGGCCGGGCAGGGGATTTTCAGCAGCAGCTTGCCGCTTTTGGACATCGTGCCGATCCCTGCCTCTGACACAATGCTAGGCGTGATTCAGAACCTCGAACGATTTTGTGCGGTGATCGTGGTCAGCAAGCCTGCTGCGCGAATCGGCGTCGAATTGCTCGAACGCTCCGGCTCGCAAGCAATGGGTGTGAAGTGGTTCAGTGTCGGTGCCGCGACGGCGCAGATCCTTGAGGATCAAGGCCTGGACGTGAGCTTCCCGGATGATGGGGACGACAGCGAAGCCTTGCTTGAACTTGCAGCGCTGCGCGAGGCTCTTGCCCGGCCGGATCCCGAGGTTCTGATCCTGCGCGGCGAGGGCGGGCGCGAACTGCTGGCCGAGCGCTTGCGTGAGCGAGGTGCTAGTGTCGAGTATCTGGAGTTGTACCGCCGCCAGTTGCCGATGTACCCGTCGGCAGCGCTGCCGGAGCGGATCGAAGCGGAACGCCTGAACGCACTGGTGGTCAGCAGTGGACAGGGTTTTGAGCACCTGCATCAATTGGCTGGCGATGCCTGGCCGCAATTGGCGCAGTTGCCGTTGTTTGTACCAAGCCCCAGGGTCGCCGAGCTGGCACGTGCCGCCGGAGCCCTGAAAGTTGTGGATTGTCGTGGTGCGAGCGCCGCGGCTTTGCTGACGGCGTTACGGGAGCATCCCGTGCCCGTTCTCTAATGCAAAGGATGGATACGTGAGCGAAACAGCCTTGCCAAAAAATGACTCGCGGCCTGTGCCAGATGCGCCGGTTGATACTCCTCTTGATGAAGCGCTGCCTCCTGCTGCCGAGCCGCGCCGAGGCAATGGACTGGCGATCGTCGCGATACTGCTGGGTGCCGCCGGCATTGCGGTAGGTGGTTGGGGTGTCTGGCAGGTGCGTCACCTGCAGGCGACCAACCAACAACAACTGAGCCAGGTGCAGGCGTTGAGTGACGAGGCGCAGAGCCTGAAGCTCAATGAACAGCGCCTGAGCGCGCGTCTGGAACAACTGCCCGGCGCCGATGTGCTGGAAGAGCGCAGCCGTCTGGTGATTCAGTTGCAGGGTGATCAACAGCGACTCAATCAACGTCTGGAAACGGTTCTCGGTGCCAGTCGCAAGGACTGGCGTCTGGCCGAAGCCGAGCACTTGTTGCGCCTGGCCAGCCTGCGGCTGTCGGCATTGCAGGACATCAGCAGTGCCCAGGCGCTGGTGGAGGGTGCCGATGAGATTCTCCGCGAACAGAATGATCCGGGTTCGTTTGCCGCGCGCGAACAAGTAGCGAAAACCCTGGTGGCCTTGCGCAGCACTGAGCAGCCCGATCGCACCGGTTTGTTCCTGCGGTTGGGCGCATTGCGCGATCAAGTGATCAGCCTCACCGAGCTCGCACCCGAGTACAAGGACCGCGGCGAATCCCTGCTCGGGCTGACTGCAGATGGCGACGGCGCCAGTCGCTGGGCGCAATGGTGGGATCAGATCTCGCGCTACATCCGCATCGATTTCAACGCCGACAAGAATGTTCGTCCGTTGCTGGCAGGCCAGAGCCTGAGCCAGGTGCGCCTGGCGCTGAGCCTGGCACTTGAACAGGCACAATGGGCTGCGCTCAATGGCCAGGCCGCGGTTTACAGCCAGGCGCTGGACGAGGCGCGGGATGTGCTCAAGGGCAATTTCAACCCGGACAACCCGCAAAGCAAAGTGATGCTCGAACAGGTGGCCGAACTGAGTACGCAGCCCGTCACGGTGGTCACCCCGGATCTGACCGGGACCCTGAGTGCGGTGCAGGGTTACCTGCAGCGACGTAACGTCAATGCCGAAGATTCGATCAAGCCGCTGGCCAAACCTGCCGCGAATACCGCGCAGGAGGCTACGCCATGAAGCGTCTCTATGTGATCGTGTTTCTGGTCATCGCTGCCGCCGCTGCGCTGGGACTGGCGATCGCCGAACATTCCGGTTACGTGCTGATTGCCTACAAGAGCTTCCGCTTCGAATCGAGCCTGTGGGCAACGCTGGCGTTGATTGCGGTGCTCTGGCTGGTGTTCTGGGGCATCAAGGCGTTGATCGAGTTGGTGACCACTTCCGGTGGCGTGGTCAATCCCTGGTCGCGACGCAATCGCAGTCGTCGGGTGCAGGTCGCGATCGAGCACGGGCAACTCGATCTGGCCGAAGGTCGCTGGGCCAGTGCGCAGCGGCATTTGCATCGCGCCGCGGAGGCCGAGCGCCAACCGTTGCTGTACTACCTTGGCGCTGCCCGCGCAGCCAACGAACAAGGCTTATATGAAGAGAGCGACAACCTGCTGGAGCGCGCTCTGGAGCGTCAACCTCAGGCCGAGTTGGCGATTGCCCTGAATCACGCGCAATTGCAGACCGACCGTGGTGATACCGAGGGTGCCCTGGCCACCCTGCAAGCGATGCATGAGCGCCATCCGCATAACGCACAGATGCTGCGCCAGTTGCAGCGCCTGCACCAGCAACGAGGCGATTGGTCGGCGGTTATCCGCCTGTTGCCGGAGTTGCGCAAGGATAAAGTCCTGCCCAAGGCTGAACTGGCCGAACTGGAGCGTCGTGCCTGGGGTGAAAACCTGTCCCTGGCAGCGCACCGGGAAGCGGACGGTACCGTCGGTTTGCAAGCGCTCGAACGCGCCTGGCAGCAACTGACGTCTGCTCAGCGCCAGGAACCGCAGCTGGTGCTGGCCTATGCTGAGCAACTCCGCCAGTTGGGCGCTCAGGCTGAGGCCGAAGAGACCTTGCGCACAGCGCTCAAGCGCAGCTACGACAGCCACTTGGCGCGTCTCTACGGATTGGTGCGTGGCAATGATCCGGCGCGTCAGCTACAAATCGCCGAAGGCTGGCTTAAGGATCATCCCGCCGACCCGAGCCTGTTACTGACCCTGGGGCGTCTGTGTCTGCAATCCAGCCTGTGGGGCAAGGCACGGGATTATCTGGAGAGCAGCCTGCGTGTGCAGCGCAATCCGGAAGCCTGCGCCGAGCTGGCGCGGCTGCTGGCGCAAATGGGCGACACCGAACGCAGCAACCAGTTGTTCCAGGAGGGCTTGGGCTTGCTGGACGAGCGCTTGCTGGCAGCGCCGTTACCGGTACTCGCTCACGCTTGATGGCGGGAAGTTGTCGCGTTTGTCCGTTGGCGAATTCTGCATGGAAGGCAATACAGAATGGCGAAAACCAGTCTGTTTTTGTCTTCCTATCGCATCTTAAGCATAGTCCTACAAAGGACTACACCTAATCTTCTAGCTTCTGTCGGGAATTCCCTACGTCCTTGCTGAAGTGTCGCTGTCCACCTGCCTTGAAAGGCTTGCGCGCTTTCCTCTACCGTAGCTATCTGTCCTTAATTGTTACGGAAAAGCCATGTCGTTGGCCTGCTCACGCTCCTTGTTTTTTGCACTTTTCATTGCGGGCGCCCTGGTGCTGGGCGTGTCTTACTATCTGCAATATGCCGTGGGTCTGAAGCCTTGCGGGTTGTGTCTGTTGCAGCGACTCTGCCTGGCGTTGCTGACGGGCGTCTGCCTGATCGCGGCGGTGCATGGGCCGGGCCGTCTCGGGGCATTCCTCTATTGGTTGCTGAATCTTGTCTGCAGCCTGGCCGGTACCGTGACTGCGTGGCGGCAGGTTTTGCTCCAGAGCGATCCGGCGCATCAGCTCTCGACATGTGTTCCGGATCTGCCTGAGGTATTCGCCAATGCGCCCTGGACGTGCATCCTGCGCCTGATGTTCAACGGCTCGATCGATTGCCGACAAGTCGCCTGGACCTTGTTCGACCTGAGCCTTCCTGAATGGAGTTTGCTGTTCTTCGTGGCAATGATGATTCTCGCGGTTTACCAGCTGTTGCGACTTGTGCGGATCAGCGTGCGGCGACCACTCGGCGGCGATTCGTCGCATCACGCCCTGGCACGCGATTAAACACTTGTATGAACTTTATCGCGTGCGTACCTTGAAGCCACAGTCGTGCGGGCATAATCTGGCCCGCACGTGTCATTGGAATTATGTTGCTCGATGACGCTCTGCCTGACCGCCCATTACAAGAGGCGTACAGGCATAGAGCAGCTGACCCACAAGGGAAGAGAGATCACCATGCTCGAAAGTTGTCAGAATGCTCAGGAACGCTGGGGTGGAGTGCACCTGTTGATCGATCGCTGGTTGCAGGAGCGCAAGGAGCTGATCGACGCCTACGACAAGCTCGGTGCAAAGCCTGAAGCTTTGGGCGAAAACAGAAAACCTTTGCAGGAATTCTGCGGCGTGCTGGTCGACTACGTTTCTGCCGGGCACTTCGAGATCTACGAACAGCTGACCGGCGAGGCCAAGGCCTTCAACGACAAGCGTGGTCTGGAGCTTGCCGAGACCCTCTACCCACGCATCGATGTCATCACCGAGAAACTCCTCGCGTTCAACGACCTGTGCGATGAAGGCAAGTGCGTCGCAGAGAAGTTCAAGGAGCTCGGCGGCCTGTTGCATGAACGCTTCGAACTGGAAGACTGCCTGATCGAAGTGCTGCACACCGCTCACAAGGAAGCCGATTCGGTCCAGGCCTGAAGCGCTTCGTGCAAAACCCGAAACGGCGTGCCAAGGCACGCCGTTTTCATTTCTGCTTTCAACCGGTAGCGCCGCGTAACTCGACTTCGAAGACCAGTGGTGTGAAAGGCGCGATCAGGTCGCCAGCACCCTCGGCGCCATAGGCTTGTGCCGAAGGAATCACCAGGCGCCATTTTGCGCCGACCGGCATTTGCTGCAGCGCAGTGCGCCAGCCACTGATCACGCTATCAAGACTGAACCACTGCGGCTGACTGTTCTGGTCGAACACTGTGCCGTCGGGAAGGCGACCGATGTACAACACCTGCACCTTGCCGTTCGGCCCGGCCTTGACGCCAGTCCCGGGTGCCAACTCGGTCAGCAGAATGCCATCGGCCAATTCGCGGACACCGGGTTTGGCTTTTTCATCGGCGAGAAATCGTTGCTCGTTTTCCAGTGCCAGTTCGCTCTGCGGCGCAGGCGATTGCATGGCGACCCGGGCTTCGTGCTCGGTGAGAATCTGCTCGATTCGCTCCTCTTTCAACGCCAGTGGTTTGCCTTGGTAGGCTTGTTGAAGGCCTTCGACCAACGCCTTGAGTTGCAGGTCGGGAACCTCTTGGCGCAAGCGCTCGCCCAGGCTCGCGCCCAGACTGTATGCGAGATCGTGGGCGTCATTTTCCTGGGCTTTTTCAGCAGCATGAGCCGCCGAAAAAATTACCCACAGCGATAAAAAAAGGTAGCGCGACATGGGCACTCTCCAACCTGGAATGCGGGCGATTATGCCAGTGTGAAGAGACTGAAAGGTGAACTGCTTTTTGCGTCGACGAAGAAGATTTTCGCTGGTTTGCAACGCACCGCTTTCGATAGTGTCAACATGCCCTAGCGGCGGTTGCAGCAGAGGTCTAGTATGAGCCGCAACTCACTTCAGCCAGGAGGTAAACCATGTCGGCCACCAAGAAGCCAGTAAACACTCCGTTGCACCTGCTCCAACAACTCTCGGGCAGCTTGCTCGAGCATCTGGAAAACGCTTGTTCCGAAGCCTTGGCTGATGCTGAAAAACTGCTCGCCAAGCTGGAAAAGCAGCGCGGAAAAGCGCAGGAAAAATTGCATAAATCCCGCACCAAATTGCAGGACGCCGCGGCAGCCGGCAAGGCCAAGGCGCAAGCCAAAGCCAAGGAAGGAGTGAAGGAACTCGAAGACCTGCTTGATGCTCTCAAAGAGCGCCAGTCGGACACTCGTGGCTACATTTTGCAACTCAAGCGCGACGCTCAAGAGAGCCTGAAACTGGCTCAGGGCATTGGTCGTGTACAAGAGGCTGTCGGCAAGGCGTTGACCCTGCGTTCGTCCAAGTCAGCCGCGGCCCCTGCGAAGAAAGCCGCTGCCAAACCGGCTGCCGCAAAAGCACCGGCCAAACCTGCCGCCAAACCTGTCGCTAAAACGGCGGCTGCCAAACCAGCTGCAAAACCTGCTGCGAGAACTGCTGCTGCCAAACCTGTTGCTGCCAAGCCGGCTGCTGCAAAAACAGCGGCTGCAAAACCTGCCGCGGCAAAAACCGCTGCAGCAAAACCAGCCGCAAAACCGGCGGTAAAAACTGCCGCTAAACCAGCCGCAAAACCAGCCGCTAAATCCGCTGCAAAACCTGCTGCCAGAACCGCCGCGGCGAAGCCTGCTGCCAAGCCGGCAGCCAAACCGGTTGCGGCCAAAATCGCGGCCAAGCCTGCGGCTAAACCAGCAGCAAAACCTGCAGCAAAACCTGCGGCGAAAGCACCGGCTAAACCCGCTGCCAAACCGGCCGCTAAAACGGCTGCGGCAAAACCTGCCACTGCCGCCAAACCGGCAACTGCCAGCGCCGCCAAACCGGCCGCCGCCAAACCCGCTGCCAAACCAGTTGCAGCAAAACCAGCGGCCAAACCTGCTGCTAAACCAGCCGCCAAACCCGCAGTGAAAAAACCGGTTGCCGCCAAGCCCGCGACCGCACCTGTTGCCAAGCCAGCCACTCCGGCTCCCGCTGCAGCACCTGCTTCGACGGCCACTACCTCGACAACTGCACCAGCACCAACGCCGGCCGCTGTTCCGAGCGCAGCAACCTCCACGCCTACCAGCGCTTCCTAAGTGCCGGTTACCGCGACGCGCAGCTGATGCAGCGCGTTGCGGTCGAGGTGGGCGGCGTCTGCCGTCACGCCTTCCAGCCAGGCCGATAGATCGGCCGTCTCTTCCTGCGGCCAGTTTTGGGCCGTTTGCTCCAGTCGCTGTAACAGATGCCGTTCGGCTTCCAGCTCCAAGGTCTTCACTTGCTCGCGCAACGTATGCAACCCGGCGTCTCTTGCTGCCGCGTCTTTCCATTGCATGCGCAACGCCCGTAACGGTCGCACGACATCCGCATCCCAGGTTCGGGCTATCTCTCGAAGTTGCTGCAAGCGCTGTTCGTTACAGCTGATTCTTCGCTCCTCCAGCCAAGCCGCGCACAGCAGCAGGCAGACATTGACTCCCGCCGCCTGCAATTGCAGGCACGCCTGCTCGACACCCGGGCGGGCGTAGGTAGTGAGGGAAAAGCTCCACAGGTCAGAGGACATAGTGCTACTCGCGCCAGTTGCGAGCGAAGCTGGTAGACTCCGCCGCCATTATGATTCGACTTCAGAACCTGACTTTACAGCGTGGCCCGCAACGTCTGCTAGAAGACGCCGAGCTGACCCTGCACGCCGGCCAGAAAGCCGGCCTCATCGGTGCCAACGGCGCCGGCAAATCGAGCCTGTTCGCCTTGCTTCGGGGTGAACTGCACCCGGATTCGGGTGATTGCTTGCTGCCGGGCGACTGGCGTATCGCCCACATGCGCCAGGAGGTCGACACGCTCGATCGCCTGGCGGTCGACTACGTGCTCGATGGCGACTTGCGCCTGCGCCAGGTACAGCGAGACCTGGCGGCAGCCGAAGCGGCCCATGACGGTGCCGCACAGGCCCGCCTGCACTCCGAGCTCGACAGTGCCGACGGTTACACCGCCGATGCCCGGGCGCGCAAGTTGCTGGCCGGTCTGGGCTTCACTAACGAGCAGATGGATCGTCAGGTCGGGGATTTCTCCGGCGGCTGGCGGATGCGTCTGAACCTGGCGCAGGCCTTGATGTGTCCATCGGACCTGCTGCTGCTCGACGAACCGACCAACCACTTGGACCTCGATGCCATTATCTGGCTCGAAGAGTGGCTCAAAAGTTACCCCGGCACCTTGATGCTGATTTCCCACGACCGGGATTTCCTCGATGCCGTGGTCGATCACGTGGCCCACGTCGATCAGCGCAAGATCACGCTGTATCGCGGTGGCTACAGTGCCTTCGAACGCGCCCGCGCCGAACGCCTGGCCCAGCAACAGCAGGCCTATGAGAAGCAGCAGGCGCAACGTGCGCACATGGAAAGCTACATCGCCCGCTTCAAGGCTCAGGCTACCAAGGCCCGTCAGGCCCAGAGCCGGATCAAGGCGCTGGAGCGGATGGAAGAGCTGACCGCGGCTCACGTCGATTCGCCGTTCGATTTTGTGTTCCGCGAATCGCAGAAAATTTCCAGCCCACTGATCGACCTGTCTGATGCTCGCCTGGGTTACGGCGACAAAGCGGTGCTGGAGAAGGTCAAGCTGCAACTGACCCCCGGTGCACGGATCGGTTTGCTCGGGCCGAACGGTGCCGGCAAATCGACCCTGATCAAGAACCTTGCAGGCGAGCTGTCGCCGCTGGCGGGTCGCTTGACCCGTGGTGAGAACACCGTGGTCGGTTACTTCGCCCAGCATCAGTTGGACTCGCTGGATTCCAAAGCCAGTCCGTTGCTGCATTTGCAGCGCCTGGCACCCACCGAACGCGAACAAACCCTGCGCGACTTCCTAGGTGGTTTCGACTTCCGAGGCGCGCGAATCGACGAGCCGGTGCTGAATTTCTCCGGTGGCGAGAAGGCGCGCCTGGCGCTGGCGTTGATCGCCTGGGATCGGCCGAACCTGCTGCTGCTCGATGAGCCGACCAACCACCTGGACCTGGAAATGCGCCTGGCGCTGACCATGGCCTTGCAGGAATTCAGTGGCGCGGTATTGGTGGTTTCCCACGACCGTCACCTGCTCAAAAGCACCACCGACAATTTTTATCTGGTGGCGGACGGCAAGGTCGAAGAGTTCGACGGCGATCTGGAAGACTACACCCGCTGGCTGGTGGATTACCGCCAGCGCAATGCGCCGGTAAGCAATACGCCGGTCAATCCGGACAAAACCGACAAGAAGGCCCAGCGTCAGGCTGCAGCCGCGTTGCGTCAGCAACTGGCGCCGCACAAGCGTGAAGCGGAAAAGCTCGAAGCCGAGCTGGGCAAGCTGCACGAGAAACTGGCGAAGATTGATGCCAGCCTCGGTGACAGTGACATCTACGAGCCGGCGCGCAAGAACGACTTGCGTGATCTGCTGGCCGAACAAGCCAAGCTCAAAGTACGCGAAGCGGAGCTGGAAGAGGCCTGGATGGAAGCTTTGGAACTGCTGGAAAGCATGCAGGCGGAGCTGGAGGCGCTGTCCTGATGGAGGCCTTCAGACTTCCGTTGCCGGCCATGTGGGCCGAACCGATATGGCTCGGCGTGCAAATCCTGCTGATCCTGCTGGCCGGTTACCTGGCCCAGCGTTTTGTCGCCAAGTGCCTGACCCGCCTCGGCGAGCGCTACCCGTTCCCGCCACAGTTGCTGATGCCGCTACGCGGTGGCCTGCGTTGGCTGATCATGGGCAGTGCCCTGATTTTCGTAATGGAACGCCTGGGAGTGTCGGCCACGGTGCTGTGGACGGCGTTGTCCGGTTTTGTCGCGGTAGCGGCGGTGGCGTTTTTCGCCATGTGGAGTGTGTTGTCGAACCTGCTGTGCGCGATCCTGATTTTCACCGTTGGCCCGTTTCGCCTGGGCGATGTGGTCGAACTGGTGGACACCACCGACAAACCCGGGGTCAAGGGCCGTGTCGTGGCGATCAATCTGCTCTACACCACATTGATCGAAGCCGAAGAGCTCGGCACCGGCAGCGCGATGGTGCAAGTGCCCAACAGTTTGTTCTTCCAGCGTTCGGTTCGGCGTTGGCGGGGGACCGACATGTTCCCTTCGAGCGGGTTCGAAAAGTAAGCCGGCTTGGGATCGCAGCCTTTTCACATGCAAAAAATCGGTAGTCACCAGCCCAAAGCCGCATTAGCTTAGACGTCTGTCACGAGTTCGAGTCGAGGTGTGCAATGGAGCTTCAAACATGGCTGGCGTTTTTTGCCGCCTGCTGGGTGATCAGCCTGTCACCGGGCGCCGGCGCCATTGCGTCGATGTCCAGCGGCCTGCAATACGGTTTCTGGCGCGGCTATTGGAACGCCTTGGGCCTGCAACTGGGCCTTGCGGTGCAGATCGCGATTGTTGGCGCCGGTGTCGGCGCGATTCTCACCGCCTCCGCCACAGCCTTCTACGCAATCAAATGGTTTGGCGTGGCGTACCTGGTGTATCTCGCCATCAAGCAATGGCGCGCGTTGCCTGGCGACATGAGCGATGACGCGGCAGTGCGGCAGATCGGCAAACCGATGGCGCTGGTGTTCCGCGGGTTTCTGGTAAACATCAGCAACCCCAAGGCGCTGGTGTTCATGCTCGCGGTGTTGCCGCAGTTCATCGACCCGCACGCGCCACTACTGATCCAGTACGTGATCATTGGCGTCACCATGATTTGCGTCGACCTGATCGTCATGGCCGGGTACACCGGGCTGGCCTCCAAAGTGCTGCGTCTGTTGCGTACACCAAAACAGCAGAAGCGCATGAACCGCACCTTTGCCGGACTGTTCATTGGCGCGGCGGCGTTCATGGCCACCTTGCGTAAAACAGCGGTGTAGACACCCGTCAGTACAAAAAAGGCGACCTTTGCGGGTCGCCTTTTTCGTTTCAGGGATTCGGTACCCGCGACACGCTTGTCAGGGGCTGGCTCGCGCAGGATGTTTGTCAAAACAGCACAACAAAGCTTGAGTGAAAGTGATTGGGAGGGAACAATATGTTACTTCGTATTTCCAGCTGAGAATCATTCATGAGTGCCCCGTCCCGTTTCCTGGCCTGGCTGATAGCGCCTGTGTTTGCCCTGTGCAGTTTCAATCTGCTGGCGGACACGGTGGAAGGCGCACCGCAAGCACTGCATTTACTCGACTATATCGGTGCGGACTACCCGGGTGCGGTACAAGCAGGCAACGTCGTCAGCGAATCCGAGTACCGCGAGCAGCTGGAATTCGTCCAGGTCTTGCAAGGTTTGGTGGCGGCCATGCCAGCGAAACCGGAAAAGGCTGAGCTGGTGCAGGGCATCGGCAAGCTGCACAGCGCCATTGCTGCGCGTCAGGAGGGGGCCGAGGTTGCCCGTCTGGCGCGGCAACTGGGGGCAAAACTGGCAGTGGCCTATGAGGTCAGTCAGGCACCGATCATCACTCCGGATCCGACCCGAGGGGCGCCGCTGTACGCCCAGCATTGCTCGGTGTGCCATGGCGATACCGGCGCGGGTGACGGTCCTGCGGGCGTCGGTCTGACCCCGCCACCCGCCAATCTGCGTGATAACGCGCGCCTGGATCACCTGAGTCTTTACGCGATCTACAACACCTTGAATCTGGGGGTGGAAGGCACCGATATGCCCGCCTTCGGCGATCAACTCGATGATCGTCAGCGTTGGGACCTGGCCACGTACATCGCCAGCTTCAGCGCCGATCCGGCGACCGTCAGCAGTGACAAGTCCTACAACATTGCCGATCTGGCTCGCCAGACTCCGGCCGAAGTGCAGGCCGTGGACGGTGCGCAAGCGGCGGCGATATTCCGTGCCCAACGGGCACAACCGCCGCAGGTCAAGCGTGGCCCGGCGCAATTGCTCGATTACACCGCCGCGACCCTGGACAAGAGCGTTGCAGCCTATCGTGCCGGCGAACACGATCAGGCCTATGACTTGTCGGTGGCGGCCTACCTGGAAGGCTTCGAACTGGTCGAAAGCTCCCTCGACAACGTCGACGCCAACGTGCGCAAAGACACGGAAAAATCGCTGATGGCTTACCGTCAGTCGTTGCAGGATGGCTTGCCGGTAGAGCAGGTCGAGCAGCGTCTGGAGGCGGCCAAGGCCAAACTGAAAATCTCCGCCGGTTTGTTGGGCAGCGATGGCTTGAGCTGGTCCCTGAGCTACATTTCCGGCCTGCTGATTCTATTGCGCGAAGGTTTGGAAGCGATCCTGGTGCTGGCGGCGATTCTCGCCTTCTTGCGTAACACCGGCCAGCAATCGGCCGTGCGCAGCGTCAACGTCGGTTGGGGGCTGGCGCTGGTCGCGGGGTTGGCCACCTGGGCGCTGGCGGCGTATGTGATTGATGTCAGCGGTTCCCAGCGTGAATTGCTCGAAGGCGCGACGGCGCTGTTTGCCAGCGTCATGGTGCTGTGGCTCGGGGTGTGGATGCATGATCGTCGTCACGCCGCGGCCTGGCAGGATTACATCAAGAGCAGCCTGGTGGGCGGTGGCGGGCGTTTCGGCTTTGCGATCCTGGCGTTCTTCTCGGTGTATCGCGAGCTGTTCGAGGTGATTCTGTTCTACGAAACCCTGTGGTTGCAGGCAGGTCCTGCTGGCCATGATGCGGTGCTGGCGGGTGGTGCCACGGCACTGGTGCTGCTGGTGGGCCTGGCGTGGGTGATATTGCGCGGCTCGGCAAAACTGCCGTTGGCGCTGTTTTTCAGCATTAATGCCGCTTTGTTGTGTGCGTTGTCGGTGGTGTTTGCCGGGCATGGCGTGAAGGCGTTGCAGGAGGCCGGGATCTTCGGCACGCGACCGGTGCCGTTCTTTGAGTTCGACTGGCTGGGTATTCATGCCGATGCGTATTCGTTGAGTGCGCAGGCTGTGGCGATCATTGCGATCGTCGTGTTGTATGGTCGTAGCTGGGTAGTCGAGAAGCGTCGGTTGGCGGTTTCTTAAACAGCATTCGCTGCGCTCATGATCGCGGGCAAGCCTTGCTCCTACAGACGGCGCTATCCTGTAGAGCATGGCTTGCCCGCGATGCTTTTAACGAGGAAAACACAATGCGTGTCTGGATCGATGCCGACGCCTGCCCGCGGGCGGCCAAGGATCTGGTGGTGAAGTTTGCCCTCAAGCGCCGTTTCGAAGTGGTGCTGGTGGCCGGACAGCCGCAGATCAAGCCAGGCCTGGCGCTGGTGAAGTTGATCGTGGTGCCGAGCGGCCCGGATGCCGCCGACGACTATCTGGTGGAACATGCAGTCCCCGGTGAGCTGGTGATTTGCAGCGATGTGCCGCTGGCCGACCGGTTGGTGAAAAAGGGCGTTGGGGCATTGGACCCGCGAGGCAAGGAATTCGACTCGCAGAACATGGGCGACCGGCTGGCGGTGCGCAACCTGTTCACCGACTTGCGCGAGCAAGGGCAGATGAGCGGCGGGCCGGCGCCGTTTGGCGAGCGCGAGAAACAGGCGTTTGCCAATGCGCTGGACCGGATCTTGACGCGGCTATCGCGCCAGTCTTGAGCGGATGCAGTCGTTGTGGCGAGGGAGCTTGCTCCCGCTGGGTTGCGAAGCAACCCCCAAACCTGCCGCGACAGTTTTCAGAAAAATCGCAGCAATCGGTTTTGCGACTGCTGCGCAGTCGAGCGGGAGCAAGCTCCCTCGCCACAGGAGTCAATCGCCGCGACGGGTCAAGCGTCGTTTTCGTGGGTCAGTTCGAGGACGCGGTCGACCAGTTTGTTGATCCCTGAAGCCGCTTCACTGATCGATTGCGCCAGCATGTAGGCTGGGGTACTCACCAGTTTGCGCGCCTTGTCTTCAACGATGTCACTGACGGCGCATTCCTGGTGGGTGGCGCCCATCTTGTTCAGCGCCGTCGCCGTGTCGGCATCGTTGCCGATGGTGCAGGTCACACCGGGGCCATAAATCTTTGCCGCCAGGGCTGGCGAGATGCAGATCAGCCCCACTGGTTTGCCGGCTTCGGCAAAGGCTTCGGTCAACGCCAGCACGTCGGGCTGCACGGTGCAGCCGGTGCCCTCGATGGCGAAGTTGGAGAGGTTCTTGGCCGAGCCGAAGCCACCGGGAATGATCAGCGCATCGAAGTCTTCGGCGTCGGCTTCGCGGATGTCCTTGATTTCGCCGCGGGCGATGCGCGCCGACTCCACCAGCACATTGCGCGATTCGGGCATTTCTTCGCCGGTCAGGTGGTTGATCACATGCAGTTGCGCAATGTTTGGCGCGAAACACTGCACCTGCGCGCCGCGCTGGTCCAGGCGCAGCAAGGTAATCACACTCTCGTAGATCTCGGCGCCGTCGTACACACCACAACCGGAAAGGATCACTGCAACTTTTTTGCTCATGGGCTTTTTCTCCAGATTCATGGCGTTAAATGTCCACTAATTTGTCACTCGTTGCCATAGGGTTAATTCGCGGGTACACCTAGCATCTGTCCTCAGGATTCCGACCAGGGCGCGTCATGGACTTCATTCTGTATGCAGTGCCGTTTTTCTTTGTATTGATTGCCATCGAACTGGCGGCCGACCGCTGGCGCGGGGTGAGCAACTATCGGCTGGCAGACGCCATCAACAGCATCAGCACCGGCGTGCTGTCCACCACCACGGGTCTGCTGACCAAAGGCGTGGGGTTGCTGACTTACGCATTTGCCCTCAAGCACCTGGCACTGTTCGAACTCTCCGCCGACAGTGTCTGGGTCTGGGTATTCGCTTTCGTGTTCTATGACTTCTGCTATTACTGGCTTCACCGCATGGGCCATGAACGCAATATTCTCTGGGCTGCGCATTCGGTGCATCACCAGAGCGAGGACTACAACCTTTCCACCGCCCTGCGCCAGACCAGTACCGGGTTTCTGCTGAGCTGGATCTTCTACCTGCCCATGGCCGTCGCGGGCGTGCCCTTGCTGGTGTTTGTCAGCGTCGCGGCGCTGAACCTGCTGTACCAGTTTTGGGTGCACACCCGGCATATTCCCAAACTCGGCTGGTTCGAGTGGTTCTTCGTCACGCCATCCAATCATCGGGCTCACCATGCACAGAACGCTCTCTACATGGATCGCAACTACGGCGGGGTGTTCATTATTTGGGACCGTCTATTCGGCTCGTTCCAGGAAGAGGACGACAACGAGCCGGTGATTTTCGGCGTGACCACGCCGCTGGCGAGCTGGAATCCGTTGTGGGCGAACGTGCAGTTCTACGCGCAGTTGTGGGCCGACGCGCGGCGTGCCGAAAGTACCTGGGACAAGCTGCGGATCTGGTTCATGCGCACCGGTTGGCGGCCGGCGGACGTGGCCGCCAAATACCCGATGAACAAGCCGGATCTGAGCCAGTTCCGCAAATTCGAAGTGCCGCTGGACGGGCGTCAGCAGCTCTATGTGCTGTTGCAATTCTGCGTCTACGTCGCGCTGGGCAGCTATTTGATGAACCTTGAGCCGAGCCTGCCAACGGCCGCATTGGTGCTTGGCTGGGGCGCCGTGGCGCTGGGGCTGTTCGTGCTGGGCGTGGCCCTGGAGAATCGCCCTTGGGCATTGAAGGTGGAACTGTTGCGGCTGGCGTCCAACGTGCCGCTGGTGTGGCTGGCGCCGTTGGTGGGGCTGTGGCCGGCCAGCGCGGTGGGCTGGATCGGCCTGCTCAGTTACAGCCTGCTGAGCGGTATCGGTCTTTACTGCTGTCGAAACCGCTTCACTCGATTGGCTTAGTTTCGCCGGTTTTCGCCTGTTCGGCTTTCAGGGCCTGCTCGTCGGCGTAGACCTGTCTGGCCAGGCGGGCGTTCTTGAAGCGCCGGCGCAACCACAAGCCCAGGCCCAGAATGAGCAGGGCGCCGAGGACCCACAGTTCGTATTTCTTGATGCTGCCGAGCATGCCCTCCAGCACCGCGCCGAAGTGATAGGCGGCCGCCGCCAATGCAGTGGCCCAGATCGCCGCGCCAATTCCGTTGAGCAACAGGTAGCGTCCCGGTGGATAGCCCGACAGGCCGATCGCCACCGGCATCACTGTGCGCAGTCCATAGACGAAACGGAAGCTCAGGACCCAGATGTCCGGGTGCTTGCGGATGTGTTCCAGCGCCCGATCACCCATCATTTGCCAGCGTGGTTTGCGCGCCAGCAACTTGCGCCCATGCTTGCGCCCCATGAAATACCATAGCTGATCGCCGGCATAACTGCCGAAGAACGCCACGACCACCACCAGGTTGATGTCCATGTATCCACGGAACGCGAGGAAGCCTGCGAGCACCAGAATGGTTTCGCCTTCGAAAAACGTGCCGAGGAACAAGGCAAAGTAGCCGAAGTCATGCAGAAATTGTTGGAGCATTGTCTGGGTGCTGGCGAAATGAACGCGCAGCCTAACCCTTCGCACACATTCAGGAAAGTGTCCAAATGTGTCTCGACGTGAACATTTCCTACAAGGACAATGGAATGCGGCTACATGTCGCGGTGTGCGCACAACTGTCACACGTTCGTCATAATGGCCGCTTATAACTGTCACGCTCGCACGCCTGCGGGCTCAGGAGTCTGCCGTGAGCTTTACCCCCGCCAACCGTTTGTTCCCTGCAACCCGCCTGCGCCGCAACCGTCGCGATGATTTCTCGCGCCGACTGGTCCGTGAAAATGTGCTGAGCGTCGATGACCTGATTCTGCCGGTATTTGTGCTGGACGGTGAAAACCGTCGTGAAGCGGTGGCGTCGATGCCGGGCGTCGAACGCCTGACCATTGATCTGTTGCTCGAAGAAGCGGCCAAGTGGGTCGAGCTGGGAATTCCGGCGCTGGCACTGTTCCCGGTGACCCCGCCAGGGCTGAAGTCGCTGGACGCCGCCGAAGCCTGGAACCCTGAAGGCATCGCCCAGCGCGCCACTCGCGCCCTGCGTGCGCAATTCCCTGAGCTGGGTGTGATCACCGACGTCGCTCTGGACCCGTTCACCACTCATGGCCAGGACGGTATCCTCGACGAAGAAGGCTACGTGCAGAACGACATCACCGTCGATGCACTGGTCAGGCAAGCCTTGTCCCATGCCGAAGCCGGTGCGCAGGTGGTCGCCCCGTCGGACATGATGGACGGGCGCATCCAGGCGATCCGCGAAGCGCTCGAAGTGGCCGGTCACGTCAACGTGCGGATCATGGCCTACTCGGCGAAGTACGCCAGCGCCTACTACGGCCCGTTCCGCGATGCGGTCGGTTCGGCACTGAACCTGGGCAAGGCCAACAAGGCCTCCTATCAGATGGACCCGGCCAACAGCAACGAAGCCCTGCACGAAGTGGCGGCTGACTTGTCAGAAGGCGCAGACATGGTCATGGTCAAGCCAGGCATGCCGTACCTGGACATCCTGTGCCGGGTCAAAGAAGAGTTCAAAGTGCCGACCTTTGTTTATCAAGTCAGCGGCGAGTACGCCATGCACATGGCCGCGATCCAGAACGGCTGGTTGAGCGAAGGGGTTATCCTCGAATCCCTGACCGCCTTTAAACGTGCAGGCGCTGATGGCATCCTGACGTACTTTGCCGTTCGTGCCGCTCAATTGTTACGAGAGCAAAAATAGCCCTCCCAGGAACATGTGATGAATACCGAAGGACTCACGGAAGTTGCCGTACAAGACGCTCAACCTGTGGTCGAGCAAATCGCCGAGACCCCGCCGGAGCTGGAGCCTGCTCCACCCGCGGCGGTAACCGAGCCCGCCCCGGCGGCGCCGGCGATTGCCATTCCCGGCCTGGATGACAGCAGCCTGTACATCCATCGCGAGTTGTCGCAACTGCAGTTCAACATCCGCGTACTGGAACAGGCGCTGGATGAGACCTATCCGTTGCTGGAGCGGCTGAAGTTTCTGCTGATCTTCTCCAGCAACCTGGACGAGTTCTTCGAAATTCGCGTCGCCGGCCTGAAGAAGCAAATCACTTTCGCCCGTGAGCAGGCGGGGGCCGATGGCTTGCAGCCGCATCAGGCCCTGGCGCGCATCAGCGAACTGGTGCACGGCCACGTTGACCGCCAGTACGCGATTCTCAACGACATTCTATTGCCGGAGCTGGAAAAACATCAGGTCCGCTTTATCCGTCGTCGTCACTGGACGACCAAGCTGAAAACCTGGGTGCGCCGTTATTTCCGCGACGAGATCGCGCCGATCATCACCCCGATCGGTCTCGACCCGACGCACCCGTTCCCGTTGCTGGTGAACAAGAGCCTGAACTTCATCGTCGAGCTCGAAGGCATCGACGCCTTCGGTCGCGACTCCGGCCTGGCGATCATCCCGGCCCCGCGCCTGCTGCCGCGCATCATCAAGGTGCCGGAGGAAGTGGGCGGCGCCGGCGACAATTATGTGTTCCTGTCGTCGATGATCCACGCCCACGCCGATGACCTGTTCCAGGGCATGAAGGTCAAGGGCTGCTACCAGTTCCGCCTGACCCGAAATGCCGACCTGGCGCTGGATTCCGAAGACGTCGAAGACCTTGCCCGCGCCCTGCGTGGTGAGCTGTTCTCGCGTCGCTATGGTGATGCGGTGCGTCTCGAAGTCGCCGATACCTGCCCGAAACACTTGTCCGATTACTTGCTCAAGCAATTCAACCTGAGCGAGACCGAGTTGTACCAGGTCAACGGTCCGGTGAACCTGACGCGTCTGTTCAGCATCACCGGTCTGGACAGCCAGCGCGAGCTGCAATATCTGCCGTTCACCCCGCAGATCCCGAAGCTGCTGCAAAACAGCGAGAACATTTTCAGTGTGATCAGCAAGCAGGACATCCTGCTGCTGCACCCGTTCGAGTCGTTCACCCCGG
>NZ_RCOB01000188.1:0-11277 GCF_004307665.1 Pseudomonas sp. Sample_16 | reverse complement strand
AAACCGCCACGACTCTTGATACGTGCAGTATCAATCAAATACTGGGTGCTGGTCTCGATCAACATGATTTGAATCACGCCGGTATCGACGCCAAGGCGATCCACGGCTTCCTGATCCAGCCACTCATCGGAGTTGCCGATGCGGTCATCGGATTTGGCGAATCGCGTGTAAAGCAGATAATGCGCACCCAGGGCACGGGCTTCGCTCATCGCCTGATCGAGGCCTTCCGGCACGCGCGCGCGGCGCACCATCGGAAAGTATTCGATGAAGCCGTCGAAGGCGACTTCGGCGATCACGTTTGGCCGAGGGTACACGGCACTGCCCGGCGGCACGAACGCGCCCTGAGCGATGTAGACGAACGAGTCCGGCTGAATGCGCAGGTTGTTCACGCGGCGGCTGTCGCTGTGATCAAGCAGGCCTGCATCGCTCATATGGTAGCGAGTCCCTTCGGCCATATCGCTGACGTTCATGCAGCCACCGAGCGCCAAAACGGCCAGCAGCAAAACCAGGCTACGCATCCTATCCTCCAGAGGCCGGTGACGGAAAACCGGCGAATGGCCGTGGGATGCAGATTTTGCGCCATTCCTCGCGATCACGGATATTTCCGGATTGATCATGTGGCCTGTGGCGAGGGAGCTTGCTCCTGCTCGGCTGCGCAGCAGTCGTAAATACTGAGGAATACTGTGTATTTGATCATTTAGGGCTGCTTCGCACCCCAGCGGGAGCAAGCTCCCTCGCCACAGGGGTCAATCAGCCGCCGATAATCTTCATGACGGTAGCGCCACCTGAGAACGCCACCTCCTGCTTGTCCCCAAGAGCTTTCACCAGCAATCGCTGCAAGGCCGGCAACGCCTGATGGCGCGGCTTGTCCAGCAGATCGCCGACATAGTGGCGATTGCTCGACGACAGGCAGCCATGCAGCCATCCCGTGGAGGAAAGACGCAAGCGCGAACAAGTCCGACAGAACGGCACGCTTTCATTGGCGATCACGCCGAAATGCCCAAGCCCGGGAATCTCGTAGCGCACCGCCGTCGCATCCACCGGCGCATCGGCCTGCAAATATTCATAACGCTCGCCGATCAGACTCAGCAATTGCTGCAGGCTGACGAACTGTTGCAGAAAGCCATTGGAGTCACTGGCCAGGTGGCCCATGCGCATCAACTCGATGAAGCGCAACTCATAACCCCGCTCCAGGCAATAATCGAGCAACGGCATCACCTGATCGAGGTTCTGCCCGCGCAGCGGCACCATGTTCACCTTGATCTTCATGCCGGCCTTGCGTGCCTGATCCATGCCGTCTAGCACGGTAGCCAGGTCGCCGCCACGGGCAATGCTGCGGAAGGCGCTGGCGTCGAGGGTATCGAGGGAAACGTTGATGCGCCGAATACCTGCATCCACCAACAGCGGCAGTTTCTTCGCCAGCAACTGACCATTGGTGGTCAGGCTGATGTCTTGCAGGCCCATCTGCCCGACCGCATTCATGAAGGTTTCGAGTTTGGGGCTGACCAGCGGTTCGCCACCGGTGATGCGCAAACGCTCGATGCCGGCCGCTTCGATCAGATAGGCCACACCACGCGACATGGCCTCTGCCGACAGTTCATCCTGCGCAGCCACCAACCGCTTGCCATTGGGCACGCAGTAGGTACAGGCGTAATTGCAGGCTGATGTCAGGCTGACTCGCAAATTGCGAAAACGCCTGCCTTGACGGTCAACGATCATGGCCACTCCGGCGAAAGGATATTCGGATTGCTAAAACTTGACTCACAAATCAAGTTTTAGCAAGTCCTATGCCTGAGTATATTCCTGCGGTACTGCCTCATGTAGCGAAATCATGGGGCAATAAGGCTGCTGAATGGCTCAGCTGCTCGGGGTGTCGGTGTCGCGCTTGCGCTTGTTGCCCATGCGCACACCGATGTCCATCAGGAACTGGAAGAACCCTTCCTGATCTTCCAGCACATTACTCCAGAACGGCGAGTGATACAGCGCTACCGCGCCGTGCACCAACGCCCAGGACGCGCAGTAATGGAAGTACGGCGGCACGTCTTCGAGCTTGCCTTCGCTGATCCGGCCCTTGATCAACAGGGTCAGGCGTTCGAAGTTCGAGGCACGGATCTTGTGCAGCTCCTCGATCATCTCCGGGACCTGGTTGCCCTTGACCACCTTTTCTTCCAGGCGATCGAACAAGCGATAACGTTGCGGATCGCGCATGCGGAATTCGAAATAGGCGCGGGACAGGGCTTCCTTGTCCTTGTCGACGTCGGCGGAATGCAGCAATTCGTTCAAATCGCGCTCGTAATCGAGCATCAGGCGCAGATAAATCTCGGCCTTGGATTTGAAGTGCTTGTAGATCGTGCCTTTGCCGATACCGACGGCATCAGCAATCATCTCGACGGTGACACTGTCTTCACCTTGTTCGAGGAACAGCTTGAGCGCGGTATCGAGAATTTCTTGCTCGCGGCGACGAAACTCACGGACCTTACGAGGTTCTTTATGCATAAGAAAAGGTCTGTAGGGGTCAAAATTCGAAGCCGCGTATTATGCCTAACTTGCGCCAAAATGCACGGATCATCCGACCATATCTGTGTTTTCTGGTCATTTTGCGCACGCCGCAAGGTTGATGAGAACTCTTCCGAAGCGCCCGTATTCCAAATTTGTTTAAAAACCCCGGTTCTCAAACTGGACTGGGCGCAATACTGATCAATACTTGAACTGTCGGCGGGACATCTCCCCCAAGTGTCACGCCGATATTGGTACCAACGGACCGCGTACCATTGTTTTACTCCTAATGGTCTTAACCCGGATTCACCCCCCAGAACCCGGGTTTTTTTTGCCTGCGATTTAACGACCAAAGCCCCGTGGGCGCGGCCCCAGGCTGCGATTTGTTTCTGGCGTTACGACGCTGCCCTGACATGCGCCAGGGGAAACAATCGCTGGAAGTTTTCGGTGGTCTGTTCAGCAAATCGCTCGTAGGACTCGCCGCGCAACATTGCCAGAAATTCCGCAACCTCTCGCACGTACTGCGGCAGGTTCGGTTTGCCGCGATGAGGAATCGGTGCCAGGTACGGCGAATCGGTTTCCACCAGCAAGCGGTCCGCCGGCACCTTGCTCGCCACATCACGTAATGCGTCCGCGTTGCGGAACGTGACTATCCCCGACAGGGAAATGTAATACCCCATGTCCAGCGCGGCTTTCGCCATGTCCCAATCTTCGGTGAAACAGTGCAGCACGCCTGCCTGAGGCAACGCCGCTTCGCGCAGCAGGTTCAAGGTGTCGGCGCGCGCACCACGGGTATGAATGATCACTGGCTTGCCAGTCTGCTTTGCCGCTTGCAGGTGCAGCCTGAACGATTGCTGCTGTAACTCGGCTGCCTCGGGCTCGTAGTGATAATCCAGACCGGTTTCCCCGATCGCCACTACGCGTGGGTGATTGAGTTCCTGCAACAGCCAGTCCAGCGCGGGTGCGGCGCCGGGCTGCACATCCAGCGGATGCACGCCGACCGAGCAGTCCACGTCGTCGTATTTCTCGGCCAGGGCTTTGACCTCGGCAGCGTTGTCGACGCTGACGCCGATACACAGAAAGTGCCCTACCCCGCGCTGACGTGCCGCATCCAGTGCGGCATCGAGGGAACCGTCGTGGGCGGCAAGGTCAAGTCGATCAAGGTGGCAATGGGAATCTACGAGCATAAAAATGGCTGCAACTTACATCGTATGAGTGGGACGGTCGGACTTCAGTGCTCCGGCCAGATGGGTTTCGATTCGACTGCGAGCGGTGTCGTCACCGTCGCCGAACTGTACGCCGACACCGGCGGCACGGTTACCCTGCGCGCCTTTGGGCGTGACCCAGGCGACCTTTCCGGCCACCGGGATTTTTTCCGGCTCATCCATAAGATGCAGCAGCATGAATACCTCATCGCCCAACTTGTAGCTCTTGTTGGTCGGGATAAACAGGCCACCGTTCTTGATGAACGGCATGTAGGCCGCGTAAAGCACGGATTTGTCCTTGATGGTGAGCGACAAAATGCCGTTGCGTGGCCCCGGGCTGACAGATTCGTTCATGCTGACCTCCACTGCTGATGCACAGAGTCTAGGCGCAGACCGTCACCTCTGGGTAGGCAAGGATGCCCATTGCACCAGCAGGGCCTCCAGCAGCAAGACCCGATTGAGGTTGGCCTTGCTCAACACCTTCTGGCGCTGGGCGAGAATCCAGTCCTGGATATTCAGGACTTTGTCTTGCGCCGATTTCTGAGCCAGGTACTGAATCACCTTGCGCATGTCGGTCAGCCCCAAGCCTTCTTCATCCTGGGTCAACTGATAGCGCAGGATCAGACTCGACCAGTCGCAGAACCAATCGAAGAGCAACAATAGCGGGATCGCATTCCAACCCTCGGCCAGTTGCGTCGGCGATTGCTGCTGCTTGAGCAATTTCTTTACCCCTTCGACCACTTGCGCACGCTGCTCGCGAACGCCCTGGGCCTGCAGGTTGACGGCGGCCAGAGGAGAGCCGGCAGCCAACGTCAGCAATTCAACCCGTTCGTCTTCCGAACAATCGGGCAAGGCCTTGGCCAGCCAGGCCTGGCTCATGGCTTCGCTTGGCAGCGGACAGGCCTGCTGCACGCAGCGACTCTTGATGGTCGGCAGCAGACGGCTGGGCTGGTGACTGACCAACAGCAGCACCGTGTCGCCTGAAGGTTCTTCAAGGCTTTTGAGCAAGGCATTGGCCGCGTTGATGTTCATCGACTCGACCGGCTCGATCAGCACCACTTTGCGTCCGCCCAACTGCGCGGTCTGCACCACGAAACTGACCAGGTCGCGAACCTGATCGACCTTGATCGCCTTGTCGGCTTCTTCCGGCTCCAGGATGTAGTTGTCCGGATGACTGCCTGCCTTGAGCAACAGGCAGGATTTGCATTCTCCACAGGCGTCCTGAGCAGTTGGACGCTGGCACAACAGGCTGGCCATCAAACGCTCGGCCAACGCCCGCTTGCCGATCCCGGCCGGGCCGTGCAACAAATAGGCATGCGCGTGCTGAGCACGACCGGCCAGTTGTTGCCACAGACTGTCCTGCCACGGATAGGCTTCAGCCACGGGTCAACTCCAGCAGACGTGGGAGCAAGGCGTCCAGAGCCAGCTGAACCTGCGCCAGCGATTGCGCGGCGTCGACCAGGACATAACGTGCCGGCTCCGCAGCTGCGCGCGTGAGGAAGGCATTGCGCACGGCATCGAAAAAGGCCCGGCCCTCCAGCTCAAAACGATCCAGACGTCCGCGTGCACTGGCGCGGGCCAGACCGACTTCCACCGGCAGATCGAAGATCAGCGTCAGGTCGGGGCGCAGATCACCCTGGACAAAGGTTTCCAGCGCGGCGATTCGCTCCAGTGACAAGCCGCGGCCACCACCCTGATAGGCATAAGTCGAATCCGTGAAACGATCACACAAGACCACCGCACCACGGGCCAGCGCCGGGCGAATCACCTCGGCCAGATGCTGGGCACGCGCTGCAAATACCAGTAGCAGTTCGGTGTCCGGATTCATCACCTCATCGACCGGGGCCAGCAGCACTTCACGAATGCGCTCGGCCAATGGTGTACCTCCCGGCTCACGGGTCAGCACGACCTCGATACCGGCTGCGCGCAGGCGCTCGGCCAGGTATTCACGATTGGTGCTCTTGCCGGCGCCTTCCGGGCCTTCCAGCGTAATAAACAAGCCAGTCACAGGCAGTCCTTAGTCAGAATCATTGCGGGTTTTGCGGCGCGGCTGCATCCGGTGCGGGCGTAGGTGCAGGTTCTTGTGGCGGCACTTGCGGCAAAGCCTCGGGAGTGATGTTGGGAGATGCGGCCGGGATCGGCGTCTGGTCCGGCTCAGCCTGAGGCTCTTCGGTTTGAGGTTCCTCAATCGCAGCCTCCGGCGATTCGGGCGCAGTCACCGGTGCGGGGCTGGAACGGTAATCAGCCCGACGCTTGAGCTGATACTCTCGCACGGCATTGTTGTGGGCATCCAGGTCATCGGAAAACACATGGCTGCCATCACCGCGAGCAACGAAATAGAGGCTGCTGCCCTCCACCGGATTCAGCGCCGCGTGGATCGCTTCACGGCCAACCATGGCTATCGGAGTCGGCGGCAGGCCGGAAATCATATAGGTGTTGTAAGGCGTCGCTTCCTTCAGATGGGCGCGTGTCAGCTTGCCGTTGTATCGATCGCCCAGGCCATAAATGACCGTCGGATCAGTCTGCAACAGCATGCCCATCGCCATGCGCCGCACGAACACGCCGGCAATCTGCCCGCGCTCCTGTGGCACGCCGGTTTCCTTCTCCACCAGCGAGGCCATGATCAGGGCTTGATACGGACCGCTGTAGGGCAAATCGGAGGCACGCTGATTCCACTCCTTCGCCAACACTTCATCGAGACGGTCGTAGGCCGTCTTCAGCAGCTCGACGTCGGTCATGCCCCGTACGAAACGATAGGTGTCGGGGAAGAACCGCCCTTCCGGGAAAACCCCGGTATGACCAAGCTTGTCCATGACCTGGCTGTCGCTCAGACCGTCAAGGGTTTGCTCGATCTTTTCCTCTTTGGCCAGCGCCGCACGGACTTGATGGAAATTCCAGCCTTCGACCAGCGTCAGGCTGTATTGCACCATTTCACCGCGCTTCCACAGGTCGATCAGACCTTCGACAGTCATGCCGGGCGTCATGCGGTATTCGCCGCTGTGCAAAGGCTGCTTGGGCAGGTTGAAGCGCCAGTAAACGCGCAACCAGAACGCATCCTTGATGATGCCGTCGGCTTCCATTCGCAAAAAGGTGCGGTTCGGTGTGGTGCCTTTGGGCACCTCCAGCAATTCTTCCTGAGTAATGTTCAGCGGCTGAACCAGCGCCGAATGAATTTTCCAGGCAGAAGCACCCAACATCAGCCCCGCCAGAACCAGTCCGGTTTCCAGCAGCAGCAAGAATTTACGTCTCACGTATCAAACATCCAGTAGCGCACGGGCAATGGTTTGAAGTTTACGGGTGAGCGGCCCAACCGGCCAGCTCAGTGCGCCACAGGCATGCACTGGCCACACGCCATAAACGCTGTTGCAGACAAAGACTTCATCTGCCGATTGCAACTGATCCAGCGTGATATCGGTTATTTGCGTGGGAATGCCCAGTGACTCGGCTTGAAACAATAATTCGGCACGCATCACCCCTTCCACGCCGCAGCGGTTCAGATCGGCGGTGATCAGCACGTCATCGCATACCATGAACAGGTTGCTGAACACTCCCTCGATGACGCGGCCAGCCCGGTCGAGCAGCAAGCCCTCGGCATGGTCGCTATCTTGCCATTCGGAACGGGCGAGCACCTGTTCCAACCGATTCAAGTGTTTGAGTCCGGCAAGCAGGGGCTGATCTGAAAGGCGTGTAGTACAGGGAAACAAGCGGATGCCTTGCTCGGCATGCGCGGCTGGATACGTCGCCGGAGGATTACCCAGCAAGATGCGGCGGGCTTGAACAGAGGGGTCAAAGGCATATCCGCGCAAACTGTCACCACGGGTGATGATCAGCTTGAGAACGCCTTCGTCGAGCTTTGCAGCGTAGTTGAGCAGCTCTGTAACCATGGTGCCATGATCGAGGTTGATTGCCAGCCGCTGACACCCTCTGGTCAACCGCAATACATGGCGATCCAGCATCACCGGGAAACCATTGCGCACGGCGATGGTCTCGAACAAACCATCGCCGTAAGCCAGGCCGCGATCTTTCAGCGACAGCGTGTCAGCCGGCTGACCGTCGACCCAGCTTTCCATCAACCTGCGAACCGGCGGAACACCAGCGAGCCGTTGGTGCCGCCAAAACCGAAGGAGTTGGACAGGACCACATCGATTTCCATGTTGCGCGCCGTGTGCGGTACGAAATCGAGATCGCAGCCTTCATCCGGCTCATCCAGGTTGATGGTCGGTGGTGCCACCTGGCTGTTGATCGCCAGCACGCTGAAGATCGCTTCAACCGCGCCGGCCGCACCGAGCAGGTGACCGGTCATCGACTTGGTAGAGCTGACCGCCAGGTTGTAGGCGTGCTCGCCAAACACCGACTTGATCGCATTGACTTCCGCGAGGTCGCCGGCAGGAGTCGAAGTACCGTGGGCATTGATGTACTGCACTTGGTCGCCATTGATTTTGGCATCGCGCAGCGCATTGGTGATGCAGCGGGCAGCACCGGCGCCGTCGGCGGGTGGCGAGGTCATGTGGTAAGCATCGCCGCTGGTACCGAAACCGATCAGCTCGGCATAAATGGTCGCGCCACGGGCCTTGGCGTGCTCCAGTTCTTCCAGAACCAGCGCACCGGCACCGTTGGACAATACGAAGCCATCGCGGCCCTTGTCCCATGGACGGCTGGCGCGGGTCGGCTCGTCATTGCGGGTCGACAGTGCGCGGGAGGCACCAAAGCCGCCCATGCCCAGGCCGCAGGCGGCCATTTCGGCGCCACCGGCAATCATCACGTCAGCTTCGTCGTACATGATGTTGCGCGCTGCCATGCCGATGCAGTGCGTACCGGTGGTACACGCCGTGGCGATGGCATAGTTAGGACCCTGTGCACCCAGGTGGATGGACAGGAAGCCGGAAATCATATTGATGATCGAGCCGGGTACGAAAAACGGAGAAATCCGTCGCGGGCCGGTTTCGTGCAGCGTGCGGCTGGTTTCTTCGATATTGGTCAAGCCGCCAATACCCGAACCCATGGCCACGCCGATGCGCTCGCGGTTGGCGTCGGTGACTTCCAGGCCCGCATTGCGCACTGCCTGAAAACCTGCGGCCAGACCGTACTGAATGAACAGGTCGAGCTTGCGTGCTTCCTTGAGCGACAGGTATTCCTCGACATTGAAGCCCTTTACCGAGCCGCCAAAACGGGTGGAATAGGCAGAAAGGTCGGTGTGTTCGATCAGACCAATGCCACTGCGGCCAGCCAGAATGCCCTGCCAACTGCTCGGCACATCCGTGCCCAGTGGCGACAACATACCCATACCGGTGACTACGACGCGTCTACGCGACACAGCACTCTCCTTTTTTCAAATGACGACTTTGCATCAGGCCTAAAGAAAAAACCGCACGCCATGATGGCAGTGCGGTTTTTCCATGACAGCAAGCAACGATTACAAACTATTACGCCTGATGGCTAGTAACGTAGTCGATTGCAGCTTGTACAGTAGTGATCTTCTCAGCTTCTTCGTCAGGGATTTCGGTCTCGAATTCCTCTTCCAGAGCCATCACCAGCTCAACGGTGTCAAGGGAGTCAGCACCCAGGTCTTCAACGAAGGAAGCAGTGTTGACCACTTCTTCTTCTTTAACGCCCAGTTGCTCGGCAACGATTTTCTTGACGCGCTCTTCGATGGTGCTCATACCTTGTTTTCACTCCTAATGGACAAATTCAGGCAGCTGGCCAGTGGGTAAGTGTATAGAAAGACTTTTCAGTTTTTCAACTGAAAGCTTCACTCCTCAAACCCGGTGACCCTCTGCCTATAAATAGATTGCAGCTTTATAACGGATTTTAGACAGCTCGTATGACATTTTTTTGAAGCAATCCGTCACATTTAACTCATGTACATCCCGCCGTTCACCGGGATTGTAGCCCCAGTAACGTAAGCCGCACCGTCGGAGGCAAGAAAAGCGACCACAGACGCGATCTCTTGAGCTTGTCCCAGACGACCCAGCGGAATTTGCGTCTGCAAGGCTTCACGCTGTGCCTCGGGCAGTTCGCGGGTCATATCGGTATCAATGAACCCTGGAGTCACCGAGTTTACCGTAATCGAACGCGAACCGACTTCACGCGCCAGTGCACGGCTGAAACCTTCCAGACCGGCCTTGGCGGCAGCGTAGTTTACTTGGCCTGCGTTGCCCATGGCACCCACAACCGAGCCAATACTGATAATTCGTCCCCAACGGGCTTTGGTCATGCCGCGCAAAACACCCTTGGACAGGCGGAACAGACTGTTCAGATTGGTATCGACGACGTCATGCCATTCGTCATCTTTCATGCGCATCATCAGGTTATCGCGGGTGATACCGGCATTGTTGACCAGAATCGCCGGCGCACCGAACTGCTCCTGAATGCTCGCCAGGACAGCCGCCACGGACTCGTCGCTGGTGACATTGAGCTCAATGCCGGTGCCCTGGATACCGTTTTCCTTCAAAGTGGCGGCAATACGCTCGGCACCCGAAGCGGTGGTCGCGGTGCCAACAACGATGGCGCCCTGACGACCCAGTTCCAGGGCGATGGCCTGGCCGATGCCACGGCTTGCACCGGTGACCAGTGCAACTTTACCTTGCAGACTCATGCAAGTTTCTCCTGATTCAGGCCAACGCTGCACGGGCGGCAGCGAAAGCGTCTGGGGTATTGAGGTTGGAAGTCGATACGCCTTCGGCGCAGCGTTTGTTCAGGCCGGCGAGCACCTTGCCAGGACCGCACTCGACCAGATTGGTCGCACCCTTGGCTGCCAGCGCCTGGACCGACTCGACCCAGCGTACAGGCTTGTAAAGCTGTTCAAGCAGATCGCGCTTGAGGGTTTCCAGATCGGCAGGCACATCGGCACTGACGTTCTGCACCAGCGGAATTTGCGGAGCCTGCCAGTCGATCGCTGCGATCGACTCGGCAAAACGCTCAGCAGCCGGACGCATCAGCTCGCAGTGCGACGGCACGCTGACCGGCAACGGCATGGCACGCTTGGCACCACGCGCCTTGCAACCTTCGATGGCACGCTCGACCGCAGCCTTGGCACCGGCGATCACCACCTGGCCAGGGGAGTTGAAGTTGACCGCGCTGACCACTTCACCTTGCGCCGCTTCGGCGCAGGCTGCCAGCACATCGGCGTCGTCCAGACCAAGGATCGCGGCCATGCCGCCCTGCCCGGCCGGAACGGCTTCCTGCATCAACTGACCACGACGCTCGACCAGCTTCACCGCGTCGCCGAGGCTCAGGCTGCCAGCGGCAACCAGTGCGCTGTATTCACCCAGGCTGTGACCGGCAACATAAGCCGGGCGCGCGCCGCCTTCTGCCAGCCACAAGCGCCACAGGGCGATCGAAGCGGTCAGGATCGCCGGTTGGGTTTTATCGGTTTGATTGAGTTGCTCTTCCGGCCCTTGCTGGGTCAGTGCCCACAGGTCGTAACCCAGAGCATCGGAGGCTTCTTTGAATGTTTCGAGGACAACCGGATGTTGCGCGCCCAACTCGGCCAGCATGCCGAGGGACTGCGAACCTTGTCCCGGAAAGACGAATGCGAGGGAAGCAGACATGTAACAAGCCCCTAATGATCTTGTCG
>NZ_RCOB01000033.1:11886-12032 GCF_004307665.1 Pseudomonas sp. Sample_16 | reverse complement strand
GCTCCGCGTCCCTCGTCAGAGCTGGAACGCAGAGCGTCCCTTGAGGCGTGCCCACGCAGAGCGTGGGAACGATCCTCACTCCGCGCCGTTATTTGATCGTTCCCACGCTCCGCGTGGGAATGTAGCCCGGGACGCTCCGCGTCCCT
>NZ_RCOB01000033.1:0-11876 GCF_004307665.1 Pseudomonas sp. Sample_16 | reverse complement strand
TTTGATCGTTCCCACGCTCCGCGTGGGAATGTAGCCCGGGACGCTCCGCGTCCCTCGTCAGAGCTGGAACGCAGAGCGTCCCTTGAGGCGTGCCCACTCTCTGCGCCGTTATTTACCCAACTTCACCTTGGTCCAGCCGCGGGTCATGATCCGCTGTACGGCAATCGGCTGGTCAGGAATGGCATACAACGTCGCCATCACGGCTTCAGGCGGGTACGACCCCGGGTCGTTGCGAATCGCCTCATCCACCAAAGGCGTTGCCGCCGCGTTGGCGTTGCTGTAGCCGATGTTGTTGGTGATCTCGGCGATGATGTCCGGGCGCATCAGGAAGTTCATGAACTGATAGGCCTCTTCGACGTTCGCCGCATCACGCGGGATGGCAACCATGTCGTAGAAACTGCCGGCACCTTCTTTCGGGATGCTGTAGTCAATCTTCACCTTGTCGCCGGCTTCCTCGGCGCGGGCCTTGGCTTGCAACACGTCACCGGAGTAACCGACGGCGACGCAGATGTTGCCGTTGGCCAGGTCAGAGATGTACTTCGACGAATGGAAGTAAGACACCGACGGGCGAATCTTCATGAACAGCGCTTCAGCTTCGGCGATGTGCGCCTTGTCGCGGTCGTTGACCGGGTAACCCAGGTAGTGCAGGGCGGCCGGGATCATTTCGGTCGGCGAATCGAGGAAACTGATACCGCAGGCTTTGAGTTTTTCAGCGTTTTCCGGTTTGAACAGCAAGTCCCAGGAGTTGGTCGGCGCGTTGGCACCCAGCACTTCCTTGACCTTGGCCGGGTTGAAACCAATGCCGATCGAACCCCACATGTACGGGAACGCATGAGCGTTGTCCGGGTCGCTGGCGGAGGCGTTTTTCAGCAATACCGGATTGAGGTTTTTCCAGTTCGGCAGCTTCGATTTGTCCAGTTCCCGATAGACGCCGGCCTTGATCTGCTTGGCCAGGAAACTGTTGGACGGCACGACTATGTCATAGCCGGATTTGCCCGCCAGCAGGCGCGCTTCAAGGGTTTCGTTACTGTCGAAGACATCGTAGGTCACGCGGATGCCGGTCTCGTCTTCGAACTTCTTGACCGTGTCCGGCGCAATGTAATCCGACCAGTTGTAGACGCGCAGAACCTTGTCATTGGCCTGGGCGCCCGAGGCGATCGCGCCCAATAAGGACAGTGTCAGCAGAGTCCTGCCAAACATTTTCATCGGTACAACTCCATTTCTTTTCTTATTCAAATACACAAAACAAAAATCAGAATTCAGAACCTGTGGCAGTGAGCCCCAATATCTGGGGGCTTGATACAGTGCCTGTCTGGGGGGTTAACCCAGTGCCTGTGGCGAGGGAGCTTGCTCCCGCTGGGCTGCGCAGCGGCCCCAAAATTGTGTGAGTGCTGCACACTCAAGCGGGAGCAAACTCCCTCGCTACAAGAAGCAAGCCCCAGCGACTTACGCCGTCGCTCCCAACATCTTCTTCTCGGGCGCCTGCCAGGATTCGCTGGCGGTCTGCTCCATCGCTTCCTGGATCGCGCGTTTACGGCTGGCTTCGGCACGTCGGCTGAAATACCAGACCATGAAGGTCACGATCGAAACAGCCAACAGAATCAGGCTGGCCACGGCATTGATCTCAGGCTTCACACCCAGACGCACCGCCGAGAACACTTCCATCGGCAGGGTCGTCGAACCCGGGCCGGAAACGAAGCTCGCCAACACCAGGTCATCCAGCGACAAGGCGAACGACATCATGCCGCCCGCTGCCAGTGACGGCGCGATCATCGGAATGGTGATCAGGAAAAACACCTTGAATGGCTTGGCGCCGAGGTCCATGGCCGCTTCTTCGATGGACAGGTCCAGTTCGCGAAGGCGGGCGGAGACTACCACTGCCACGTAGGCGGCACAAAACGTGGTGTGGGCGATCCAGATCGTGACGATGCCACGCTCCATCGGCCAACCGATCAACTGCGCCATGGCCACGAACAGCAGCAACAGCGACAGGCCGGTAATCACCTCGGGCATCACCAGCGGCGCGGTGACCAGGCCACCGAACAACGTACGGCCCTTGAAACGCGTGACACGGGTCAGCACGAACGCGGCCAATGTCCCCAGTGCGACTGCTGCGATTGCCGTGTAGCAGGCGATTTCCAGCGAGCGCACCACCGAACCCATCAGTTGCGAGTTGTCGAGCAGACCGGCGTACCACTTGAACGACCAGCCGCCCCACACCGTCACCAGTTTGGATGCGTTGAACGAGTAGATCACCAGGATCAGCATCGGCAGGTAGATGAACGACAGGCCGAACACCAGCATCAATTTTGAAAACCCGAAACGTTTCATCCCCGTGCCTCCATCTCTTTGGCCTGGCTGCGGTTGAACAGCAGAATCGGCACAATCAGGATCAACAGCATGACCACCGCCAGCGCGGATGCCACAGGCCAGTCGCGGTTGTTGAAGAACTCTTGCCACAGTACGCGGCCGATCATCAGGGTCTCCGGACCACCCAGCAGTTCCGGGATCACGAACTCGCCCACCACCGGAATGAACACCAGCATGCAACCGGCGATGATGCCGTTCTTGGCCAGCGGCACGGTGATTTTCCAGAAGCTGTTGAAGGTGCTCGAACCCAGGTCCGACGCGGCTTCCAGCAAGCTCTGATCGTGCTTCACCAGGTTGGCGTAGAGCGGCAGGATCATGAACGGCAAGTAAGCGTAAACGACGCCGATATACACCGCGATGTTGGTGTTGAGGATCTCGATCGGGTGTGAGGTCAGGCCTGTCCACATCAGGAAGCCGTTGAGCAAACCGTTGTTGCTGAGAATGCCCATCCATGCGTAGACGCGGATCAGGATCGCGGTCCAGGTCGGCATCATGATCAACAGCATCAGGACGTTTTGCGCTTCCTTGCTCGCCTTGGTAATGGCGTAGGCCATCGGGAAACCGATGACCAGGCACGCCAGTGTGCTGAAGAATGCGACCTTCAACGAACCGAGGTATGCCGAGAGGTACAACTCGTCTTCACCCAGCAACGTGTAGTTGCCGATATTGAGCAGCAGGTTGAATTTCTGCTCGGCGTAGGTGTAGATCTCCGAGTAGGGCGGAATGGCCAGCGCGGCTTCCGAGAAGCTGATCTTCATTACCAGGAAGAACGGCAACATGAAGAACAGGCACAGCCATACGAATGGAATGCCGATCACCAGTTTTCGCCCACTGGGCACCAGGCGCAGGAATTGCTGATTGAAGGTTCTCATGCGCGCAGTACCACGCCGCTGTCGTCTTCCCACCACACGTAGACCTGATCGTCCCAGGTCGGACGCGCGCCCCGGCGTTCGGCGTTGGCCATGAACGACTGGACAACCTTGCCGCCGGGCAGCTCGACGTAGAACACCGAGTGGCCGCCGAGGTAGGCGATGTCATGCACCTTGCCGCTGGACCAGTTGTAGCGCGTGTCGGGTTTGGTGGTGCTGACCAGCAGTTTTTCCGGACGGATCGCGTAGGTGATCGACTTGTCCTGCACCGACGTGCTGACGCCGTGGCCGACGTAGATCTTCTGTTCCAGGTCCGGGCTGTGAATGATGGCGTGACCTTCGAGGTCTTCCACCACGGTGCCGTCGAAGGCATTCACGTTGCCGATGAATTCGCAGACCATGCGGCTGACCGGCGCTTCGTAAATGTCCACCGGGCTGCCGATCTGGGCGATCCAGCCCAGGTGCATGATTGCAATGCGCTGGGCCATGGTCATGGCCTCTTCCTGGTCGTGGGTCACCATCACGCAGGTCACGCCAACGCGCTCGATGATCTCCACCAGCTCCAGTTGCATCTGCGAGCGCAGCTTTTTATCCAGCGCGCCCATGGGTTCGTCGAGCAACAACAGCTTCGGCCGCTTGGCCAGGGAACGGGCCAGCGCCACGCGCTGACGCTGACCACCGGACAACTGGTGCGGTTTGCGCTTGGCGTATTGGGTCATGTGCACCAGACGCAGCATTTCTTCCACGCGGGCGTCGATTTCGGCGGCGGGCAAACGGTCCTGCTTGAGGCCGAAGGCGATGTTCTGCGCCACCGTCATGTGCGGGAACAGGGCGTAGGACTGGAACATCATGTTGATCGGCCGTTCGTACGGCGGCATGTCGGTGATGTCGACACCGTCTAGCAGAATCCGGCCTTCGGTCGGACGCTCGAAGCCGGCGAGCATGCGCAGCAGCGTCGATTTACCGGAACCGGAACCACCGAGCAGGGCGAAGATTTCGCCCTGATGGATTTCCAGGGACACATCGTCCACAGCGGTGGTTTCGTCGAATTTCTTGGTGACGCGGTCGACTTTCACCAGAACCTTTTTCGGTGCCTGGTGACCTTCAAGAGCCTTCCTGTAGATGCTGGAGGCGTTTGCCATGTGAAACTCCCAACAGGTTTCAGTCGTCGGGCCAACGCGGCCTGACTTAATAGTTGATTGCAAACCCGGAGCGAGTGATGCCGGCCAATTCATTTGCGGTCCTTGTGGGAGCTGGCTTGCCAGCGATGAGGCCCTGGCAGTCAACATGATCGTTGACTGACCAACCGTCATCGCTGGCAAGCCAGCTCCCACAGGGAATTGCATTTGCATTGCTGGCATCACCCATCCCGCCGGGTTTATTCGGCGCCGCCGTCCTGGCTGCCTGGTCGTGCTTGTTGTTATTGCAGTGTGTAGTTGTCGTGAAGGGCAGGCGCGCCAAGGCTCGCCTGTGATCTTCACGGGGCAGTAAATTGAATATTCGGGGTTTGAGTCAGCGCGAGTTACGCAGCGCCGCCCGTTGTCGGCACGCGTCACCAAACGCCTGGAAAATTCTCAGGTAGGGAGGGTTATCCAGCACCAGCCACTCCGGATGCCATTGCACACCGAGGGCGAAGGTTTTGCTGTGCTCGACCGAGACCGCCTCGATCAGGCCATCCGGCGCGACGGCTTCGGCGCGCAGGCCGGGGGCCAGTCGGTCAATGCCTTGGCTGTGAATCGAATTGACCTGGAACACCGTAGGCAGATCCAGCGCTTGGAACACACCGCCCGGTTGCACATTCACCTCATGTGCCGGTGCGTATTGCACGGCCAGGTCCGGGTGATTGGCTTCGCGATGATCGAGGAAGCCAGGGAGCTCATGGACCTTCTGATGCAGGCTGCCGCCGAACGCCACATTCATCTCCTGGAAACCCCGGCAGATGCCGAGCACCGGAACGCCGGCAGCGATGGCTGCACGGATCAGGGGGAGGGTGGTGGCATCCCGCGCCGGATCATGATCCGTGCCGGGGGCGCTGGCGGGGCCTTGATAGTGGAAGGGTTCCACATTCGAGGGCGAGCCGGTCAGCAACAGACCGTCAAGCTGCGGTAGCAGATCCTCGATTTCGGTCAGGTCGCCTAGGGAAGGAATAACGACGGGCAGCCCCAGCGCCGCAACGCTGACAGCGCGCAAGTACTTGTCGCCGCTGACGTGGTAGGGGTGCAGGCCAATCTGTTTGACGCACGCAGTAACGCCGATCAATGGCTTGAATGCCATTTTTATCACCTCGAAGTTTGACACTTGAACGAGCTTTTCCGGAGCTTAGCCTTGTTGATTTTAATTAACAACTCCCATGTAAAAAATTCTAAACGCCGCGCGTCCGATCTTCAGGATTTACAGGTGTTTCGAGGCTGGTTTGGCACTCTCGTGCCGCTTGGAGGCCCGAAAATAAAGGTCGAAAGGCGCGGTGTTCGCTATTGACTTCACTTTGCCTTTCGGATTGACTGGCTGCGTGAAAGGGCGGTGAACATAATAATTAACAGTAAAAAAATAGGTGCATCATGTCGGTCCCTCTGCGTACCGTTCAACTCAACGAAGCAAACGCATTCCTTAAGAAATATCCTGAGGTTTTGTACGTCGACCTTCTGATTGCGGATATGAACGGTGTGGTGCGCGGCAAGCGCATCGAACGCACCAGTCTTCATAAGGTTTACGAGAAAGGCATCAACCTGCCGGCTTCCCTGTTTGCTCTGGACATCAATGGTTCCACGGTGGAAAGCACCGGCCTGGGTCTGGACATCGGCGACGCCGACCGTATCTGCTACCCGATCCCAGGCACCCTGAGCATCGAGCCATGGCAGAAGCGCCCGACCGCGCAACTGCTGATGACCATGCATGAAATCGAAGGCGAGCCGTTCTTCGCCGACCCGCGTGAAGTGCTGGCCAATGTCGTGCGCAAGTTCGACGACCTGGGGCTGACCATCTGCGCCGCGTTCGAACTGGAGTTCTACTTGATCGACCAGGACAACGTGAACGGTCGTCCGCAGTCGCCACGTTCACCGGTGTCCGGCAAACGTCCGATTTCGACCCAGGTGTATTTGATCGACGATCTCGACGAATACGTCGACTGCCTGCAAGACATCCTCGAAGGCGCGAAAGAGCAGGGCATCCCGGCAGACGCCATCGTCAAGGAAAGCGCCCCGGCGCAATTCGAAGTCAACCTGCACCACGTGGCTGACCCGATCAAGGCCTGCGACTACGCCGTCCTGCTCAAGCGTCTGGTGAAGAACATCGCCTACGACCACGAGATGGACACCACCTTCATGGCCAAGCCGTATCCGGGCCAGGCGGGCAACGGTCTGCACGTGCACATTTCGATTCTCGACAAAGAAGGCAACAACATCTTTGCCAGCGAGGATCCCGAGCAGAACGCCGCACTGCGTCACGCGATCGGCGGTGTGCTCGAGACCCTGCCGGCGCAGATGGCGTTCCTCTGCCCGAACGTCAACTCATACCGCCGCTTCGGCGCACAGTTCTATGTGCCGAACTCGCCGAGCTGGGGGATCGACAACCGTACCGTGGCGGTGCGGGTGCCAACCGGTTCGCCGGACGCCGTGCGCATCGAACACCGAGTGGCTGGCGCCGATGCCAACCCGTACCTGCTGATGGCGTCGGTATTGGCGGGCGTGCATCACGGCCTGACCAACCAGATCGAACCGGGCGCTCCGGTGGAAGGCAACAGCTACGAGCAGAACGAACAAAGCCTGCCGAACAACCTGCGCGATGCACTGCGCGAACTGGACGACAGCGAAGTCATGGCCAAGTACATCGACCCGATGTACATCGACGTGTTCGTGGCGTGCAAGGAGAGCGAGCTGGCCGAGTTCGAGAACTCCATTTCCGACCTTGAGTACAACTGGTACTTGCACACCGTGTAACAGCGCCGACACCCAACCCGTGGCGAGGGAGCTTGCTCCCGCTGGGCTGCGTAGCGGCCCCAAAAGATGGAACTGCTGCGCAGTCCAGCGCGAGCAAGCTCCCTCGCCACAGGTTACTTACCACTCGCTCCGTCTGTTAACACGACCATCTATTCCCCTGCGTCGAGTCACAACAATGACAATTACTCGCAGCGATTGGGAGCAACGCTTCCAGTCCCTCACCATCGAGAGCCGTGCCTTCATCGACGGCCAATACTGCGCGGCTGCCAGTGGCGCCACGTTCGAATGCTTAAGCCCGGTGGACGGCCGTTTCCTGGCGAACGTCGCCAGCACCGATGAAGCCGATGCCAACGCCGCCGTCGCCGTGGCACGCCGCACGTTCGAATCCGGCGTCTGGGCCAACCTCGCCCCGGCTGAGCGCAAGCGCATCCTGATTCGTTTTGCCGACCTGATCCTGGCCAACCAGGAAGAACTGGCGTTGCTCGAAACCCTCGACATGGGCAAGCCGATCAGCGACTCCATGAGCATCGACATTCCGGCCGCCGCCAACGCGATTCGCTGGACCGCCGAGGCCATCGACAAACTCTACGACGAAGTCGCCGCCACACCACACGATCAGCTGGGCCTGGTGACGCGCGAAGCGGCCGGCGTAGTGGCGGCCATCGTGCCGTGGAACTTCCCGCTGATCATGGCCAGCTGGAAATTCGCCCCGGCCCTGGCGATGGGCAACTCGTTCATCCTCAAGCCTTCGGAGAAGTCGCCACTGACGGCGATCCGCATCGCGCAACTGGCACTGGATGCGGGCATTCCCAAAGGCGTATTCAACGTTTTGCCAGGCTTCGGCCACACCGTCGGCAAGGCGCTGGCGTTGCACATGGACGTTGATGTACTGGCCTTCACCGGCTCCACGGCGATTGCCAAGCAGCTGATGATCTACGCCGGACAAAGCAACATGAAACGCGTCTGGGCCGAAGCCGGTGGCAAGAGCGCCAACGTGGTGTTCGCCGACGCACCGGACTTGCGCGCTGCAGCACAGGCTGCCGCTGGTGCCATTGCCTTCAACCAGGGCGAAGTCTGCACGGCTGGCTCGCGCTTGCTGGTGGAACGCTCGATCCGGGATCAGTTCATTCCGCTGCTGGTGGAAGCCCTGCAAGGCTGGAAACCCGGACACGCGCTCGATCCTGCAACCACCGTCGGTGCGGTGGTCGATCAGCGTCAACTGGACAACGTGCTGCGCTATATCGACATCGGCAAAGAGCAGGGCGCTCAGTTGATCGCCGGTGGCAGCCGCACCCTCGAAGACACCGGTGGCCAATACGTGGAGCCGACGATTTTCGACGGCGTGACCAATGCCATGACCATTGCCCGGGAAGAAATCTTCGGCCCGGTATTGTCGGTGATCACCTTCGACACAACGCAAGAAGCCCTGGCGATTGCCAACGACAGCATCTACGGCCTGGCCGCCGGTGTCTGGACCGCCAACCTGAGCAAGGCGCACACCTTCGCCCGTGGCCTGCGCGCCGGCAGCGTCTGGGTCAACCAGTACGACGGCGGCGACATGACAGCGCCGTTTGGCGGGTTCAAGCAGTCGGGGAACGGTCGGGACAAATCGCTGCATGCGTTCGACAAGTACACCGAACTCAAAGCGACCTGGATCAAGCTCTAAGACCTTTATAAGCGGCGGTCGTCGGCACATTGTCGGCGACCTTCGGAGAAACGTATGAAACAGAACTCTTCAACCCAACAGCATGTAAACAGCTACTACGCCGCCACTCGCAACTTCACCGGTGATTTCCCGGTGCTCGAAGGCGCGGTGGACTGCGATGTCTGCGTGATCGGCGCAGGCTACACCGGGCTGTCTTCGGCGCTGTTCCTGGCCGAAGCGGGCTACAGCGTCACCGTGCTTGAAGCGGCGAAAGTCGGCTTCGGCGCCAGCGGGCGCAACGGTGGGCAACTGGTCAACTCCTACAGTCGCGACGTCGATGTCATCGAAGAGCGCTATGGCGACAAGACTGCCGAAGTGCTCGGCAGCATGATTTTCGAAGGCGCCGACATCATCCGTCAGCGCATACAGCACTACGACATCCAGTGCGACTACCGCCCCGGCGGCATTTTCGCGGCGATGAACAAAAAGCAACTCAAAGGTCTGGCCGAGCAGAAGAAGAGCTGGGAACGCTACGGCAACAAAAACCTGACACTGCTCGGCGAAGCCGATATCAAGCGCGAAGTCGGTTCCCAGGCGTACGTCGGTGGCTTGCTGGATATGCAGGGTGGCCACATCCATCCGCTCAACCTGGCCCTTGGCGAGGCTTCGGCAATCATCGGCCTGGGTGGCAAGATTTACGAACAATCGGCGGCGGTGGAAATCACTTACGGCGAACCGATCACTGTGCGCACGGCCAAAGGCGTGGTGAAGGCCAAGTACCTGTTGATCGCCGGTAACGCCTACCTGCCGCAAGGCCTCGACAACCGAGTGACCAGCAAGAGCATGCCGTGCGGCTCGCAGATCGTCGTTACCGAGCCGTTGTCGGCGCAGCAAGCGCGTAGCCTGATCAAGAACAACTACTGCGTCGAAGACTGCAACTACCTGCTCGATTACTACCGCCTGACCGCCGACAACCGCTTGCTGTACGGCGGCGGTGTGGTCTACGGCGCCCGTGAACCGGACGACATCGAGCAACTGATCCGCCCGAAAATCCTCAAGACCTTCCCGCAACTGAAGGACGTGAAGATCGACTATCGCTGGACCGGCAACTTCCTGCTGACCATGTCGCGCATGCCGCAATTCGGCCGTATCGAAAAAAACGCCTACTACATGCAGGGCTACAGCGGCCACGGCGTCACCTGTTCGCACCTGGCCGGCAAGCTGATTTCGGAAATGATCCGCGGCGACGCCGAGCGTTTCGACGCGTTTGCCTCGCTGCCGCACATGCCAATGATCGGTGGGCGAACCTTCTCGGCACCGCTGACGGCCCTTGGCGCGGTGTACTACTCGCTGCGTGATCGGTTCGGCATCTAAGTGTTACCTCACCGGTGGTGCCCCAATCAGGTGCCGCCGGTTTTTTACATCAAAAGCATCGCTTCCCCCCGGTGGGAGCCGGCGTGCTGACGATTGCGGTGTGCCAGTTCAAATTGTAGGAGCAAGGCTTGCCCGCGATAGCACCCGTTCAGACGGCATTTGAACCGTCTGACAGACCGCTATCGCGAGCAAGCTTTGCGCCTACAGCAACATCCACAAACGTGATTTAATAGCCGCCTTTCACGTTTCCGGGACCGGAAAACGGCGTGATTCGCGCCGGCCATCCACCCCCATTACCCTTAAGTACCAAGCACATAAGGCTGTCATGGACACGGGCTCACGACTCAAATTAGTACGCGAAAGCTACAAACTGTCCCAGCGCGAGCTGGCCCGGCGTAGCGGCGTCACCAATGCCACCATTTCCCTGATCGAACAGAATCGAGTCAGTCCTTCCGTCAGCTCCCTGAAAAAGCTGCTCGAAGGCATCCCCATGTCCTTGGCCGACTTTTTCACCTTCGACCAGCCACCCCGGGAACACCAATACGTCTTCCGCGCCAACGAACAACCCGACCTGGGTCGCCACGGTCTGCGCCTGCTGTTGATCGGCGCTTCCGTACCGAGCCGGCAGATGCGTTTGCTGCGCGAGCAGTACGCGCCGGGTGCCAGTTCCGGTGAAGAGCCGATCGTGCATTCCGAAGGCGAAGAGTGCGGGCTGGTGACGCGCGGTACGGTCGAGCTCACCGTTGATGGCCAGATCAGCGTACTGAATGCCGGGGATGGCTATTACTTCCCGACAACGCTGCCGCACCGGTTCAGGAATATCGGGGCGGATGAGGCGGAAATCATCAGTGCGAATACGCCGGCGAACTTCTGACCGGGCAGCCCTTTGTTGTCGGTCGCGTTCGCAATGCCGCATCAATGGAAACTATTGCCTGCCACATCGTCTAAATTTCAGGGACTACTCCCGTCACGAAGGAACGACTCATGATCAGGTCTCGATCGTTGATTGCAGCGGTGACAAGCGTGGTGCTGGTTTTCGGCTCTGTGACTGCCCTGGCAGATCCCGGTAACGGGAAAGGTCAAGGGAACGGCAAGAACCACCCACAAAATGCCCAGGATCACGGCAACCAGGGCAGCCATGGCAACAAAGGAAAAAATTCCGGGGGCGGTGACTGGGGCAACGGCCCGAGCATCAATCGCTCAAATATCATTGGCATTGTTGATGGCTACCGCGATTACTGGAGCCCCGGTCCTGCATTGCCACCGGGCATCCAAAAGAATCTTGCTCGCGGCAAGCCGCTTCCGCCAGGCATTGCCAAGAAGCTCGATGGCCGGTTGATCGGCAGATTGCCTCATTATGACGGGTACGAGTGGCAGCAAGTCGGCACGGATTTGATCCTGGTCGCGCTGGCTTCCGGGCTGATCTACGAAATTGTAAATAATGTGTTTGATTGAAGTTTGCGCGCAGGAGCGGCCTGTCAGCCGTCCGTCGCGGTCTTTTGAACCGAAAGGGTGATATCGCGTCTTACGTTACGCGATATCAACCCCTACGGAAGCAATCATGCTTTTAAAAAACAAGAGTCTTCTAGCTGTCATGTCCTGCGCTTTGATGTTGGCAGCGGCCCCGTTGTTACCTGCTGACTTTTCCTTGATCAGTTCAGCAGCTGCCAAAGAAGGTGGCGG
>NZ_RCOB01000177.1:0-12244 GCF_004307665.1 Pseudomonas sp. Sample_16 | reverse complement strand
GCAACCCAACCACCGGTGACGGTTTCTTTCAGCTGAGCCTTGTCCATGTCGCTCATCGACACTTTCTTGTACGGCTCGTTACTTGTCCACAGGGCGGCGCCCAGATAAGTCGCGGTGCCCGTGGCGGTGCTGGAAGAAGGATCGGAGCTGGCATCACGCTTCAATTGCGCGAACATTGCTCCGGACCAGGGTTGAGCGCTCTGGTTATCGATCAAGTAGGAAACGGTCACGTCGTACAGGCCACGTTTCAAGGTGAAACGCTTGATGTAATTGACGCCGTCCTTGCTGAACTTCAGGTCCACGACCAATTGGTCCTGACCGTCAGCCAGTTGATAAATCTTCTTCTCGGAAGAGTAAACCGGACGACCGGCAGGACTTGCGTCCGGACCATTGCTGCCGATCAGGCCACTTTGCGCCAGATAAGTGCGCTCGTTGCCGTTATCGAACAGCTGGAAAGGAATTTCCGGATGGTCCTGGCGACGTGGATACAGCGGCAATTTCAGCTGCGCGACATCACCACCTTGTGGATCGATGGCCAGATCGAGCACATCCGTTTTGATCTGGATGAGGTCGGTGCTTGCGGCTACCGGAGTTTCGGCAGGTGCGCTGGTATCGTTTGCGGCGTGTGGAATGTCATCACTGACTGACGCTTTTTTGCCAGTTGCCGTATCCGGGAGGCCCGGTGCGGTCGTGCTGGAAGCAACATTCTGAGTCGGCAGGGCAGCCTGGCCATAGTCCTGGTTCCATTTAAGAACCATAACGTAGGACACGATTGCCAGGGCGACGATCAGGATCGTGCGTTTGATATCCATGATTACTCGGCCATCGAAGAAGAACGGGAGGTAGGGATAGGTGGAACCGGGTCATAACCACCGGGATTCCACGGATGACAGCGACCTAAACGACGAAAGGTCAGCCAGCCACCGCGAAGAAGGCCATGGTTTTCAATGGCTTCTAACGCGTAGCAGGAACAACTGGGGTAGAAACGACAGTGACTGGCCATCAGGGGACTAATGGCATAGCGATAAAACTGGATCGGAACGAGTGCCAGTTTACGCATCGGGACTGTCTACCCCTACAGTTTCGGTTTTGACTGCTGGTACCGGCGTGCTGCGTGCCAGACGCTTCCAGAGTTTGCCGAAATGCTGAATCAATTCGGGGTTTTCTACGTCACCCAAACCTTTGCGCGCGACGATAACGATGTCCCAGCCGACCAGTGAATCCTGGTTGAGGCGAAACGATTCGCGCATCAGACGTTTGAGGCGATTGCGCTCGACGGAGAGCTTTACGCTCTTTTTCCCGATAACCAACCCGAGACGGGGGTGATCAAGATCGTTGTTGCGCGCAAGGAGCAGGAGATTTTTCCCCGGAACCTTGCCGGTAGGGGAGTCAAAGACTGCCTTGAAATGCCGGGGTGTAAGCAGACGCTTTTCCCGACTGAAGTCCTGACTCACCTCCAGTGCCGGCTTATCAAACTGCCAGACGCGCACGACCTTTGGCGCGGCGACGCGACAGTACGGCACGACCGTTCTTGGTAGCCATGCGAGCACGGAAACCGTGGGTACGAGCGCGTTTGATAGTGCTTGGTTGGAAAGTACGTTTCATTGTCGTGTTACCTGGTTCGTCCACAACGGGCCGGAATGGCCCCCGTTTTAAGAGACCGGGGATTCTAGAGAAAGCAAGCCTTCAGGTCAATTTCCAACCAGCGTTTCCTTATAAATAGATCTCCAGGGGTTTGGCGGGTACGAAACCAACGCTAAACATAAAAATAAAGAAGGAGAGTATTTAAAGCTTTTCTGTAAAGCTTATAAAAGCTTAGGACGCGGTTATCTGTGGATAACTTAATGAAGACCTTGTTTTCCGTGATGTACAGAGGATGACAACTACAGTGGAAAACCGTGTTCAGCCTGTGCTGCACTGTCGGATAACCTGTGTGTGAAAGGCTACTTTATCCACAGGCTGGTTACCCACAGAGTTTCACCCCCAGTTGTGCAACGAGCTCAGGCCAGGTTATCCACAGAGCTTATGCACAGACCATTGGTCGTCTTTTTTGCGTATAAATGGCTGATTCTTCTTGTTCGAGGGAGCACCTACGTGTGGATAAGTCGACGTCTGGTCGCGTACAATGGCCGCTTGTTTTTGCCTCACCGGCTTTCAACTTAGGGGATATCCGTGTCAGTGGAACTTTGGCAGCAGTGCGTGGAGCTTCTGCGCGATGAGCTGCCTGCCCAACAATTCAACACTTGGATCCGTCCACTACAGGTCGAAGCCGAAGGCGACGAGTTGCGTGTCTATGCACCCAATCGCTTTGTCCTGGACTGGGTCAACGAAAAGTACCTTGGCCGCGTCCTGGAATTACTGGATGAGCACGGCAACGGTATGGCGCCAGCGCTTTCCTTATTAATAGGCAGCAAGCGCAGTTCGGCGCCGCGTGCAGCACCGAATGCACCGCTGGCGGCGGCCGCGTCCCAGGCTCAAGCTGCATCTGCCCCGGCCAGTACGCAGCCCCCGGCTCCAGCGCCGACCAAGCGTGCGACGCAAAAAGTCGCCGAAGTCACAGAGGAAGAGCCTTCCCGTGACAGCTTCGATCCGATGGCGGGCGCCAGTTCGCAACAGGCTCCGGTTCGTTCCGAACAGCGCACCGTTCAGGTAGAAGGCGCGCTGAAGCACACCAGCTATCTGAACCGCACTTTTACCTTCGAGAATTTCGTTGAGGGCAAGTCCAACCAACTGGCCCGGGCTGCGGCCTGGCAAGTGGCGGACAACCCTAAACACGGTTACAACCCGTTGTTCCTGTATGGCGGCGTAGGTCTGGGTAAAACCCACTTGATGCATGCCGTGGGTAACCACCTATTAAAGAAGAACCCGAATGCCAAGGTTGTGTACCTGCATTCCGAGCGCTTCGTCGCGGACATGGTCAAGGCTCTGCAGCTCAATGCCATCAACGAGTTCAAGCGGTTCTACCGTTCGGTGGACGCTTTGCTGATCGATGACATTCAGTTCTTTGCGCGCAAAGAGCGCTCCCAGGAAGAGTTTTTCCACACCTTCAACGCCCTGCTTGAAGGCGGCCAGCAGGTCATTCTCACCAGTGACCGCTACCCGAAAGAAATCGAAGGCCTTGAAGAACGCCTGAAATCCCGCTTCGGCTGGGGCCTGACGGTTGCCGTCGAGCCGCCGGAACTCGAAACCCGAGTGGCGATCCTGATGAAGAAGGCCGACCAGGCCAAAGTCGAATTGCCTCATGACGCGGCGTTCTTCATCGCCCAGCGTATTCGCTCCAACGTCCGCGAGCTGGAAGGCGCGCTCAAACGCGTGATCGCCCACTCGCACTTCATGGGCCGCGACATCACCATCGAGCTGATTCGCGAATCCCTGAAAGACCTGTTGGCGCTGCAGGATAAACTGGTCTCTGTGGATAACATTCAGCGCACCGTCGCCGAGTACTACAAGATCAAGATTTCCGATCTGCTGTCCAAACGCCGTTCGCGTTCGGTCGCCCGGCCGCGCCAGGTTGCCATGGCGTTGTCCAAGGAACTGACTAACCACAGCCTGCCGGAAATCGGCGATGTGTTTGGCGGTCGTGACCACACGACGGTTTTGCACGCGTGTCGCAAGATCAACGAACTTAAGGAATCCGACGCGGACATCCGCGAGGACTACAAGAACCTGCTGCGTACACTGACCACTTGATGAACACCAGCGCAGCTATTAAGGCAAGGGACTAGACCATGCATTTCACCATTCAACGCGAAGCCCTGTTGAAACCCCTGCAACTGGTCGCAGGCGTCGTCGAGCGCCGACAGACCTTGCCGGTGCTTTCCAACGTGCTGCTGGTTGTCGAAGGCCAGCAACTGTCGCTGACCGGTACCGACCTGGAAGTCGAGCTGGTCGGTCGTGTGCAACTCGAAGAGCCTGCTGAAACCGGCTCCATCACTGTGCCTGCGCGCAAACTGATGGATATCTGCAAAAGCCTGCCAAACGACGCGCTGATCGACATCAAGGTCGACGAACAGAAGCTCGTGGTGAAGGCCGGGCGCAGCCGCTTTACGCTCTCGACCCTGCCGGCCAACGATTTCCCGACTGTCGAGGAAGGCCCTGGCTCGCTGACCTGCAGCCTGGAGCAAAGCAAACTGCGCCGCCTGATTGAGCGCACCAGTTTCGCCATGGCGCAACAGGACGTGCGTTATTACCTTAATGGCATGCTGCTGGAGGTTTCGGCCGGCATCATTCGCGCCGTGGCTACCGATGGTCACCGTCTGGCGATGTGCTCGATGCAGGCCGATATCGGTCAACCGGACCGTCACCAGGTTATCGTGCCGCGCAAAGGTATCCTTGAACTCGCACGTTTGCTGACCGAGCCGGACGGTATCGTCAGCATCGTCCTGGGCCAGCACCACATTCGCGCCACCACCGGCGAGTTCACATTCACCTCGAAACTGGTCGACGGTAAATTCCCGGATTACGAACGTGTATTGCCCAAGGGCGGCGACAAGGTGGTGCTCGGTGACCGTCAGGCACTGCGTGAAGCTTTCAGCCGCACGGCGATTCTGTCCAACGAAAAGTACCGCGGTATCCGTCTGCAACTGGCCAACGGTCAGCTGAAAATCCAGGCGAACAACCCGGAGCAGGAAGAAGCGGAAGAAGAGGTTGGCGTCGAGTACAACGGTGGCTCCCTGGAAATCGGCTTCAACGTTAGCTATCTGCTCGACGTACTGGGCGTGATGACCACCGAGCAGGTTCGTTTGATCCTGTCTGACTCCAACAGCAGTGCGCTGGTACAAGAGTCTGACAACGACGATTCGGCTTACGTCGTCATGCCGATGCGTCTGTAATCATGTTCAGCAGAAGCTAGATGTCCTTAAGTCGCGTCTCGGTCACCGCGGTGCGCAATTTGCACCCGGTGACCTTCTCCCCCTCCCCCCGAATCAATATTCTTTACGGCGCCAACGGCAGCGGCAAAACCAGTGTGCTGGAAGCCATTCACCTGCTGGGGCTTGCGCGTTCGTTTCGCAGTACCCGGCTGTTGCCGGTCATTCAGTATGAGCAATTGGCGTGCACTGTCTTCGGACAGGTCGAACTTGCCGAGGGTGGGCAGAGCGCCTTGGGCATCTCGCGGGATCGTCAGGGTGAATTCCAGATCCGCATCGATGGGCAGAACGCGCGCAGTGCCGCGCAGTTGGCCGAAATCCTGCCCTTGCAGCTGATCAACCCGGACAGTTTTCGCCTGCTTGAAGGGGCACCGAAGATTCGTCGGCAGTTTCTCGATTGGGGTGTGTTCCACGTGGAACCCCGATTCATGTCGACATGGCAACGCTTGCAGAAGGCGCTGCGCCAGAGAAACTCCTGGCTGCGGCATGGTACACTTGACGCCGTTTCGCAAGCGGTTTGGGACAGGGAACTGTGTCAGGCCAGTGCTGAAATCGATGAATACCGCCGCGCCTACATCAAAGCCTTGAAACCGGTCTTTGAACAGACCTTGAGCGAACTGGTTGAGCTTGAGGGCTTAACGCTCAGCTATTACCGAGGTTGGGATAAGGACCGTGAGCTGAGCACTGTGCTCGCCGGATCCCTGCAACGGGACCAGCAAATCGGTCATACCCAGGCCGGACCACAACGTGCTGATTTGCGTCTCAGATTGGGCGCACATAATGCCGCAGATATCTTGTCTCGTGGACAGCAGAAGTTGGTGGTCTGTGCCTTGCGGATTGCTCAAGGGCACTTGGTGAGCCAGGCACGACGCGGTCAGTGTATTTATCTGGTGGATGACTTGCCGTCCGAACTGGACGAGCAGCATCGCCGTGCGCTTTGCCGCTTGTTGGAAGACTTACGCTGCCAGGTGTTCATCACCTGTGTAGATCACGAATTATTGAGGGAAGGCTGGCAGACGGAAACGCCAGTCGCTCTGTTCCACGTGGAACAGGGCCGTATCACCCAGACCCACGACCATCGGGAGTGAAGGCATTGAGCGAAGAAAATACGTACGACTCAACGAGCATTAAAGTGCTGAAAGGCCTGGATGCCGTACGCAAACGTCCCGGTATGTACATTGGCGACACCGACGATGGTAGCGGCCTGCACCACATGGTGTTCGAGGTGGTCGACAACTCGATCGACGAAGCGCTCGCCGGCCACTGCGACGACATCAGCATCATTATCCACCCGGATGAATCCATCACCGTTCGCGACAACGGCCGTGGTATTCCGGTAGACGTGCACAAAGAAGAAGGCGTTTCCGCAGCCGAAGTCATCATGACCGTGCTGCACGCCGGCGGTAAGTTTGACGATAACTCCTACAAAGTATCCGGCGGCCTGCACGGTGTAGGTGTGTCCGTGGTAAACGCACTGTCTGAACAGCTGGTTCTGACCGTGCGCCGCAGTGGCAAGATCTGGGAACAGACCTACGTTCACGGCGTTCCGCAAGAACCGATGAAGATCGTCGGCGACAGCGAAACCACCGGCACCCAGATTCATTTCAAGGCTTCCAGCGAAACCTTCAAGAACATCCACTTCAGCTGGGACATCCTGGCCAAGCGGATCCGTGAACTGTCCTTCCTCAACTCCGGTGTCGGTATCGTCCTCAAGGATGAGCGCAGCGGCAAGGAAGAGCTGTTCAAGTATGAAGGTGGACTGCGCGCGTTCGTTGAATACCTGAACACCAACAAGACCCCGGTCAACCAGGTGTTCCACTTCAACATCCAGCGTGAAGACGGCATCGGCGTTGAAATCGCCTTGCAGTGGAACGACAGCTTTAACGAAAACCTGTTGTGCTTCACCAACAACATTCCGCAGCGTGATGGCGGCACTCACCTGGTGGGTTTCCGTTCCGCACTGACGCGTAACCTGAACACCTACATTGAAGCAGAAGGCCTGGCGAAGAAGCACAAAGTCGCCACAACCGGTGATGACGCCCGGGAAGGTCTGACCGCGATCATTTCGGTGAAGGTGCCGGATCCGAAGTTCAGTTCCCAGACCAAAGACAAGCTGGTGTCTTCCGAAGTGAAGACTGCGGTCGAACAGGAAATGGGCAAGTACTTCTCGGACTTCCTCCTGGAAAACCCGAACGAAGCCAAACTGGTTGTCGGCAAGATGATCGACGCCGCCCGTGCCCGTGAAGCGGCGCGCAAGGCTCGTGAGATGACCCGTCGCAAAGGTGCGCTGGACATCGCCGGCCTGCCGGGCAAACTGGCGGACTGCCAGGAAAAAGACCCTGCCCTTTCCGAACTGTACCTCGTGGAAGGTGACTCTGCTGGCGGCTCGGCCAAGCAGGGACGTAACCGCAAGACGCAGGCCATTCTGCCCCTCAAGGGCAAGATCCTGAACGTCGAGAAAGCACGTTTCGACAAGATGATCTCTTCCCAGGAAGTAGGCACCTTGATCACCGCGCTCGGCTGCGGCATCGGTCGTGAAGAGTACAACATCGACAAGCTGCGTTATCACAACATCATCATCATGACCGATGCTGACGTCGACGGTTCGCACATCCGTACCCTGCTGTTGACGTTCTTCTTCCGTCAGCTGCCGGAGCTGATCGAGCGTGGCTACATCTACATCGCCCAGCCACCGCTGTACAAAGTGAAGAAAGGCAAGCAAGAGCAATACATCAAAGACGACGACGCCATGGAAGAGTACATGACGCAGTCGGCCCTGGAAGATGCGAGCCTGCACCTGAACGAAGAGGCCCCGGGTATCTCCGGTGAAGCCCTTGAGCGTCTGGTGAATGACTTCCGTCTGGTAATGAAGACCCTCAAGCGTTTGTCGCGCCTGTATCCGCAGGAGCTGACCGAGCACTTCATCTACCTGCCTGCGGTGAGTCTGGAGCAACTGTCCGATCACGCAGCGATGCAGGATTGGCTGGCTCAGTACGAAGTGCGTCTGCGCACCGTCGAGAAGTCGGGCCTGGTGTACAAGGCCAGCTTGCGTGAGGACCGTGAACGTAACGTCTGGCTGCCAGAGGTCGAACTGATCTCTCACGGCCTGTCGAATTACGTCACCTTCAACCGCGACTTCTTCGGAAGCAACGACTACAAAACCGTCGTCTCCCTCGGTGCTCAGCTGAGCACGCTGCTGGACGACGGCGCGTACATCCAGCGTGGCGAACGCAAGAAGCAGGTCACCGAGTTCAAGGAAGCCCTTGAATGGCTGATGGCCGAAAGTACCAAGCGCCACACCATCCAGCGATACAAGGGGCTGGGGGAGATGAACCCGGATCAGCTGTGGGAAACCACCATGGATCCAGGCTCGCGCCGCATGCTGAAAGTGACCATCGAAGACGCCATTGGCGCGGACCAGATCTTCAACACCCTGATGGGTGATGCGGTCGAGCCCCGTCGTGACTTCATCGAAAGCAACGCCCTGGCGGTTTCCAACCTGGACTTCTGATCCCGGTCGGCGCCAACAAAAAGGCCAACGCATTGCGTTGGCCTTTTTTATTATTCGCGATTCACTCACTCGCCGGCGAAACACTCTCCAGTCGATAGCCATACCCGTAAATCGTCAGCAACTGCCAGCCACGATCAGCCGTCAGGCCAAGTTTGTTGCGCAGGCGATAGATGTGCGTATCCAGAGGGCGCGATGAGGACATTTCTTCATGGGGCCAAAAGCGTTCGTAAAGATAGTCCCGCGACAGCGGTCGCCCCAGGTTGCTGAACAGGCAGTGCGCCAGACGGTATTCGCGCTCGGTCATGACGATCGGTTTGCCATCACGCGTGACGGTCAGTTCTGCATCATCGAACACCAGATCATTGAAGCTCAAGCCGTCTGTGGCTGCTCGTTGCTGGCTGTGTCGACGCAGAACCGCGCCTACCCGGGCTTTCAGTTCATTGGGACGAAACGGTTTGCTGAGGTAATCGTCGGCACCGGCATTCAGGGCCTGGACGATATCGTTCTCTGCGTCACGACTGGTAAGCATGATGGCGGCCGGTGGTGTTTCCATGTGTTCACGAGTCCAGCGCAGCACCATCAAGCCGGTGATATCGGGTAATTGCCAGTCGAGGATCAGCAGGTCAAAGGTTTCTCGGCGTAGTTGTCGCACCAGGTCTTCACCGCGTTCGAAGCTGTGGAGTGACCAGGGTTGCTCGCCGCCGTCCGCTACCTGCTCCAGGGTTTGTTCGACCCGGCGCAGTTCGGCTGGCTCATCGTCCAATATCGCGACACGCATAGGCGGTGGTTCCTTGTCAGGGGCAGTTGAAGTTCGGGGTCCGCCGTGTGTCGACGTCCGCTATGATTCTTGGGTCTACGTTGTCAGATCGGAGATCTATGAAACCATTCACCCCGCCCTGCCCTTTTCCCCATGAATAGCCCTCGTCTTCTGGAAAGCCGTGAGCCAAGCCAGGTTGAGCGATTATTTCGGCAATTGGTGCGCGAGTGGTTGTGGGTCAGTCTAGTGCTCCTGCCGCTGACTGCACTGTTGTCCTATCGCCTGCAGATTAATCTGAACGATTCATCACCGGCCCTAAGCGCGCTTCTGTCAGTGTGCCTGGTGGCCTGTGTTCTCGCTCTGTTGCTGTGGCGCCCGCGCCTGGCGCTCTGGCTGACGTTGATTGGCATGCTCAGTACGCTGCTGACCAGCGCCGGTCTCGCGGAGTTGAGCAAATGGTGGTCCCCGACCCCAGCGCTGCTGAGCATGCTACTGGCGTATTTTATCTGGAACTGGCGGCGGCTCAGTGTGGTGTTGAGGTATTTTGGTTGGGAGCTGGCGCGACTGGACAGCGAACCCAAAGTATTTCCGGAACGCCGCCGCACACAGTTTCCGAGCGGGGATCGCTTGCAGAAGCAAGTGATGGCGCTTGAACAAGCCATGAGCCGGACCCGCGATACCCACCGTTTCATCGCTGATGGACTGGAATATTTGCCTGTAGCCACGTTGATCAGTGACCCTAACGGGCAAATATTGCTCGGTAACCGCAAAGCCCGCGATCTATTTGGCGGCAGTTTGGTGGGGGAAGGCGTCATTGAACAGTTGGTACAGCTCGGTTACCCCGGGGTGAACCATGGCCCCGCCTCGCAATTATCCACACTGCCGATGTTGGAGTTCCGTGACGTCAGAGAACGCAGCTTGCGCCTGGAACGCGCTGCTTTGTTACCGACAGACGTCGAAACGCCCGTCGGTTGGCTCTGGAGCTTGACTGACCTGAGTATTGAGCGCGAAGCGCAAGAGCAACGGACTGTCATGTTGCGTTTTCTGTCCCACGATTTGCGCGCACCTCACTCGGCCATTCTTGCGCTGCTGGATGTGCATCGTCATCAGGTAGGCGGCGACACGCAACTGTTCGATCAGATTGAGCTTCAGGTGCGTCGCGCCCTGGATCTGACGGACGGATTCGTTCAATTGGCCAGGGCTGAGTCCGATGCCTATCACTTCCAGCCCAGCTTATTTGCCATGCTGGTGCTGGATGTGTTCGATCAGGCATTGCCCCTTGCGCAACAGAAACAGATCCAGCTGGTGCACCAGGTCGAGGATGCCGCTCAGGAAAGTCTGCTCATGGCGGATCAGGCTTTGTTGACTCGGGCGCTGTTCAATCTCTTGGAGAATGCGATCAAATACAGTGCAGCGGGAACGCGAGTCAGTTTGCAGGTCAGGCACAGCGGCGACTGGTTGACCTGTGAACTCGTCGATCAGGGCAAAGGTATTGCCGCCAGGGAGTTGCCCGAACTATTCAGTCAATATCGGCGTTTCTCTTCTGCCCAGGGTACCGACGGCGTGGGGTTGGGGTTGTCGATGGTAAAGGCGGTGGTGGATCGACATGGGGGGCGAATCGAATGCTCCAGCGTGGTTGGCGAAGGCACCTGTTTCCGGCTTGATTTCCCCTTGTTGGAAGAGTGAATGCCATGGGATTTCGCGGGTATAAAAAAACCGGCTATATCAGCCGGTTTTTTTGCGTCCGCAAAATACTTATGCACGGTTTGATGATTTTTATCATTTTATAAAATATGTAATGAAATCAGAAAGTTACTTAATATTCGATAGGCGTTTGAGAAAAACGGTACACAGCTTATCCACAGAATTTCAGACAGCGACCGAGTCCGTGGAAACCGGTGCATTTGGCGCCGGCGGAAGTGAGCCCATTTCCCTTTGCATTTGCTCGTTCCAGGCCTGCACCCGATCGTTCAAATCAGCAATGGCGCGTGGCCCGGTGCCTTCGGCATACATTGGTTCGCCGATGATCACGGTAATCACGCCGGGCTTCTTCGCCCAACCGGCTTTCGGCCAGAACTTGCCGGCATTGTGCGCAATCGGCAGCACCGGCAGGTCGGCGTTGACCGCCAACGCAGTCCCGCCCCGGGAGAACTTGCCGATGGTGCCGTAGGGAACGCGTGTGCCTTCAGGGAAGATCAGTACCCAGACGTTGTCCTTGAGCAGTTCGTCGCCCTTCTTGGCCACGTGCTTGAGGGCGGCTTTCGGGTTGTCGCGGTCGATGGCGATCGGACGCAACATGGCCATGGCCCAACCGAAAAATGGTACATAGAGCAGTTCACGCTTGAGTACCTGGCTCAGTGGCGAGAAATAAGCGGAGAGAAAAAACGTCTCCCAAGTGCTCTGGTGATTCGATTGAATTACGCAGGGACGATCCGGCACGTTGTGTGCGCCCTTCACTTCGTAACGAATGCCCAGGAACACCTTGCTCAACCACAAGGCGCAGCGGCACCAATAAACGTTGATGAAGCGATAACGCGCCTTGAACGGCAAAAAGGGCGCGATAAAAAAACTCAGGCTGCACCACAGCAGAGAGCTGGTGCCCAGCAGCAGGTAAAAGAGAAAGGTTCTGATGGCCTGCAATATCGACATGGTGACGTTTACCGTTGCGGGCAATACCCGCCTGTATAAATCGCACTCCTGACCAATCCTTTATCAGGAAATATCAGAAGCACTCTAATTGTGGATAAGTTCTGCGGCAATCGCCGCCAGATCGTCAAAAATCAATGTGCCTACCGGAAGGGTCAAGCCCTGCGTCTTTGCGCCTTTCCCGGTCTTTACCAAAACTGGCTGTGAATCGACGGCTTTGGCGGCTTCCAGGTCACCGAGACTATCGCCGACGAACCAGAGATTGGTCAGCGATACGTTGTAATGTGCGGCGATGCTTTTGAGCATCCCGGGTTTTGGCTTGCGGCAATCGCAGCCTTCGTCCGGCCCGTGCGGGCAGTAGACGATCAGGCCGACTTCACCGCCCTGCTCCGCCACCAGCGAGCGCAAGCGCTCGTGCATGGCATCCAGGGTGGCGATGTCGTAATAGCCGCGAGCGATGCC
>NZ_RCOB01000192.1:0-12317 GCF_004307665.1 Pseudomonas sp. Sample_16 | reverse complement strand
CGCCGGACAGCCTCGCCGAGCAAATCGCTCACCACCTCGCCGAACGCATCATTCGCGGCGAAATGAAGCCCGGAGAGCGCATCCAGGAACAGAAGGTCACGCTGGCACTCAATGTCAGCCGCGGCTCGGTCCGTGAGGCCTTGCTGATCCTTGAGCGTCGCCACCTGATTGCGATCCTGCCGCGACGTGGCGCCCACGTGACCGAGCTCACCGCGCACAAGGTACGGAGCCTGTGCACGCTGATGGGCGAGATGTACATCCTGCTCGCCAATGCCGTGGCCACCGGCTGGAAAGTCCAGGCCGACCTGGCGCCGTTCGTGCAGATTCAGCAGCGGCTTACCGCCAGCTACGAACGCCAGGACATCCATACCTTCGTCGATGAAAGCTTCAATGTGATGCGCGCCACGTATTCGTTCGCCAACAATCCGTATTTGCAGGAAACCGTCGAGAATCTGCAGCCGGCCATGAGCCGTGCCTATTTCCTTGCCCTGGATCAGCGCAAGGCCTCGATGAGCGAATATCTGGAGCTGTTCGAGCGTCTGCTCGCGGCGGTGATTGCCCGGGACTACGCTCAGATCCGCGAAGTGCTGATCGCCTACGGCCAGCGCAGCTGCGATCTGGTGATCTCCGCCCTGACGGACGCCTGATCTTGCGGCTCAAATGCATCAAGCTGGCGGGGTTCAAATCCTTCGTCGATCCGACCACGGTGAACTTCCCCAGCAACATGGCGGCGGTGGTCGGACCCAATGGTTGCGGCAAGTCGAACATTATCGACGCCGTGCGTTGGGTGATGGGCGAGAGTTCGGCCAAGAACCTGCGTGGCGAGTCGATGACCGACGTCATCTTCAACGGCTCCACCAGCCGCAAGCCGGTGAGCCAGGCGAGCATCGAGCTGGTGTTCGATAACTCCGACGGTACATTGCTCGGCGAATACGCCGCTTATGCGGAAATTTCCATTCGTCGCAAAGTGACCCGCGACAGCCAGACCACCTATTACCTCAACGGCACCAAATGCCGTCGCCGCGACATCACTGACATCTTCCTCGGCACCGGCCTCGGCCCGCGCAGCTACTCGATCATCGAGCAGGGGATGATCTCCAAGCTGATCGAGTCCAAGCCCGAAGACCTGCGAAACTTCATCGAAGAAGCCGCGGGCATTTCCAAGTACAAGGAGCGCCGGCGCGAGACCGAAAACCGCATCCGCCGCACCCACGAAAACCTCGAACGCCTGACTGACCTGCGTGAAGAGCTGACGCGTCAGCTGGAACGCTTGCACCGCCAGGCCGAGGCGGCCAAGAAATATCAGGAATGCAAAAGCGAGGAGCGTCAGCTCAAGGCGCAGTTGTCGGCACTGCGCTGGCAGGACTTGAACGATCAGGTCGGTCAGCGCGAAGCGATCATCGGTACCCAGGAAATCAGTTTCGAAGCCTTGGTGGCCGAGCAGCGCAACGCCGATGCCAGCATCGAGCGCTTGCGCGATGGTCATCACGAGCTCTCTGAACGCTTCAATCTGGTGCAGGGACGCTTCTATTCGGTCGGCGGCGACATCGCTCGGGTCGAGCAGAGCATTCAGCACGGCCAGCAGCGCCTGCGTCAGTTGCAGGACGACTTGAAAGAAGCCGAGCGCGCGCGGCTGGAAACCGAATCTCACCTGGGGCACGACCGCACGTTGCTGTTGACCCTCGGCGAAGAGCTCGACATGCTCACGCCGGAACAGGAAGTCACCAGCGCCGCCGCCGAAGAGGCCGCCGCGGCACTGGAAGAATCTGAAACCACCATGCACGGCTGGCAAGAGCAGTGGGATGCCTTCAACCTCAGCGCCGCCGAACCGCGCCGTCAGGCTGAAGTGCAGCAGTCGCGGATTCAGCAACTGGAAACCAGTCTGGAGCGCTTGGCAGATCGTCAGAAACGTCTTGGCGAAGAACGCGCGTTGCTCTCGGCAGATCCGGAAGACGCAGCGATCATGGCGCTCAGCGAACAGCTCGCTGAATCCGAGGCGACCCTCGAGGATTTGCAGACCAGCGAAGAAGCCCAGGTCGAAAAACTCGAGCAACTGCGTCAGCAATTGCAACAAACGCTGACGGCGCAGCAACAGGCCCAGGGCGACCTGCAGCGGCTCAATGGGCGTCTGGCGTCGCTGGAAGCCTTGCAACAAGCCGCGCTCGATCCCGGCACCGGCACCGCCGAATGGCTGCGTGAGCAGCACCTCGCGGATCGCCCGCGTCTGGCCGAGGGCCTGAAGGTCGAAGCAGGTTGGGAGCTTGCGGTGGAAACCGTCCTGGGCGCCGACTTGCAGGCCGTGCTGGTAGACGACTTCAATGATTTTGATCTGGCCGGGTTTGCCCAGGGCGATTTGCGCTTGCTCAGCCCCGCTGGCGACGGCGTGCGGGTGCCGGGCAGCCTGCTCGACAAGGTCGAGGCACAGATTGATCTGTCGCCTTGGTTGGGGCAGGTCAAACCGGTTGAAAATCTTGAGCAGGCGCTGGCCTTGCGCGGGCAGTTGGGCGTTGGCCAAAGCCTGATCAGTCGCGACGGTTTCTGGGTTGGCCGGCATTTCCTGCGGGTACGCCGGGCCAGCGAAGCAGAAAGCGGTGTGTTGGCCCGTGGCCAGGAAATCCAGGCGCTTGGCCTTGAGCGTGAAGAGCGCGAAGCCGCCGTCGAAAACCTCGAAAGCCAGTTGCAGAACCTGCGCGCGCAACAGCGCCAGCAGGAGAACGGCCGTGAACATTTGCGCCGTTTGCTGCAAGACGAAGCCCGTCAGCAGGGTGAATTGAAAGCCCAATTGTCGGCCGGTAAGGCCAAGGCCGAACAGTTGAGCCTGCGCCGCACTCGCCTCGACGAAGAGCTCATTGAGCTGGACGAACAGCGTGCGTTGGAACACGAAAACATCGGCGAAGCGCGTCTGCAGTTGCAGGAAGCTCTGGACAGCATGGCGCTGGACACCGAGCAGCGCGAATTACTGCTGGCCCAGCGCGACAGTCTGCGCGAACGCCTTGACCGGGTGCGCCAGGAAGCGCGGCAGCACAAGGATCACGCCCATCAACTGGCGGTGCGGTTGGGCTCGCTGAAGGCTCAGCACGATTCGACGCGACAGGCGCTCGAACGCCTGGAAATGCAGTCTGAACGCCTGACCGAAAAGCGCGAGCAATTGAGCCTCAATCTGGAGGAGGGCGAGGCACCGCTGGAAGAGCTGCGTTTGAAACTTGAGGAATTGCTCGACAAACGCATGACCGTCGACGAAGAGCTCAAGACCGCACAGATCGCCTTGGAAGATGCCGATCGTGAACTGCGTGATGCGGAAAAACGCCGCAACCAGGCTGAGCAGCAATCACAGCTGATCCGCGGTCAACTCGAACAGCAACGCATGGAATGGCAGGCGTTGACCGTGCGCCGCAAGGCTTTGCAGGATCAGTTGCTGGAGGACGGCTACGATCTGCACGGCGTACTCGCCACGCTGACAGCCGAAGCCAGCGAGAAAGCTGCCGAGGAAGAGCTCGAACGCATTGCGGCGCGGATTGCGCGCCTCGGTGCGATCAACCTGGCGGCCATCGACGAATACCAGCAACAATCGGAGCGTAAACGTTATCTGGATGCCCAGGACGCCGATCTGGTGGAAGCACTGGAGACCCTGGAAAACGTGATTCGCAAGATCGACAAGGAAACCCGAAACCGTTTCAAGGATACCTTTGATCAGATCAATGGCGGTTTACAGGCGCTTTTCCCAAAAGTTTTCGGTGGCGGTCGCGCGTATTTGGAACTGACGGGCGAAGATCTACTCGATACAGGGGTAACGATCATGGCGCAGCCGCCAGGAAAGAAGAACAGCACCATCCATTTGCTCTCCGGTGGCGAAAAGGCCCTGACCGCATTGGCTCTGGTTTTTGCGATCTTCAAGTTGAACCCGGCGCCGTTCTGCATGCTCGATGAAGTTGACGCGCCATTGGATGACGCTAACGTTGGACGCTATGCAAGGCTGGTCAAAGAGATGTCGCAAACGGTGCAATTCATCTATATCACCCACAACAAGATCGCCATGGAAATGGCCGAACAACTGATGGGGGTGACGATGCATGAGCCCGGTTGTTCGCGTCTGGTGGCCGTGGATGTCGAGGAGGCGATGGCAATGGTGGATGCCTGAGTTGTATCTGTAAGACAGGTACTACAGGGTTATCGGACTTTTTTGCTTGCGTTGACTTGCTGGCTAATCGACATATTCGCGCAAGCCATAGTGACAGACGGTGTAAAGTTGCCTTTGGTCGTGCTAGTTTAATGTCAATTTTTCGTATACGTGGGCAAAACGCCTGTCAGAACATAGAGTTGGCGCCACGTTTTAAAGCGGTTTGCAGCTTGTAAACCCCTTATTTTTCAGCATTTTTTATAGAGGCACGGGATTACATGGAAATCGGTCTGCGCGAGTGGCTGATCGTCATCGGCATTATTGTCATTGCCGGTATTCTTTTTGATGGCTGGCGCCGGATGCGCGGCGGCAAGGGAAAATTGAAATTCCGTCTTGATCGAAGTCTGTCCAATCTTCCGGACGAAGACACCAGCGCCGAGTTGTTGGGTCCGCCCCGTGTGCTGGATTCCCACAAGGAACCGCAACTGGACGAACACGACTTGCCTTCGGTGAGCATGCCGGCACGTGAACCGCGTGAGTCGGGCTCCAAACGCGGCAAGCGTAGTCATGGCGAGCCGGCTCAGGGCGACATGAACCTCAGCCTGGATCTGGACGGCGGTCCGAGCTTCAGCAGTCGTGACGACGATTTTCCGGATGACACCAAACCCTCTCCATCGGTCAGCGAGAAAGAGCAGCCCCAGGCTGAAGAAGTGCTGGTGATCAGTGTCATTTGCCGCGACGCAGCAGGTTTCAAAGGACCGGCGTTGTTGCAGAACATCCTCGAAAGCGGCCTGCGTTTTGGCGAGATGGACATCTTCCATCGTCACGAAAGCATGGCGGGCAACGGCGAGGTGCTGTTCTCCATGGCCAACGCGGTCAAGCCAGGTGTGTTCGATCTGGACGACATCGACCACTTCAGCACTCCGGCGGTAAGCTTCTTCCTCGGTTTGCCAGGCCCGCGTCATCCCAAGCAAGCCTTTGACGTGATGGTGGCTGCAGCGCGCAAACTGTCGCAAGAGTTGAACGGCGAATTGAAAGACGACCAGCGCAGCGTGCTGACCGCCCAGACGATCGAGCATTATCGTCAGCGCATCGTCGAGTTCGAGCGCCGCGCCCTGACCCAGAAGCGCTGATATTGAATGGACGGGGCAGGCTTCTGTGACACAGGAGCTTGTTGTGGCGAGGGAGCAAGCTCCCTCGCCACAATGTCCATAGCCTTGAGCTACTGTATTTAGAAAATTGAGCAGCCTCGGCTGCTCTTTTGCTTTATGAGAGAACACCCATGACTGCCGCCAAAAACCGCATTCTAGAGCTGCGTACCGAGCTGGATCAGCACAACTATCGCTATCACGTGCTGGACGAGCCGAGCATTCCGGACGCCGAGTACGATCGGTTGTTTCACGAGCTCAAGGACCTGGAAGCCGCTCATCCAGAGCTGGTGACCAGTGACTCGCCAACCCAGCGAGTGGGCAGCGCGGCGTTGTCGGCATTCACTCAGGTGCGCCATGAAGTGCCGATGCTCAGCCTTGGCAACGCGTTCGAAGAAACCGACATGCGCGAGTTCGATCGACGGGTCACCGAAGGTCTGGATCTGCCGGTTGGCGATCTGTTCGGTGGCGGCGCGGCGGTGGAGTACAGCTGCGAACCCAAACTCGATGGCCTGGCGGTCAGTCTCCTGTATCAGGACGGCGTACTGGTGCGTGGCGCCACGCGCGGCGATGGCACCACTGGCGAAGACATCAGTGTCAACGTGCGCACTGTGCGCAACATTCCGCTGAAGTTGCACGGCACTGGGTGGCCGGCGACGCTGGAAGTGCGTGGTGAAGTGTTCATGTCCAAGGCCGGGTTCGAGCGGCTTAACGCCACGCAACTGGAGGTGGGCGGCAAGACTTTCGCCAACCCGCGCAACGCGGCGGCGGGCAGTCTGCGACAGCTGGATTCGAAAATCACCGCCAACCGGCCACTGGAGTTCTGCTGCTACGGCATTGGCCAGGTGTCGGCGGACATTGCCGATACACACATCGGCAATCTGCAACAGCTCAAGGTCTGGGGCTTGCCGATCAGCCATGAGCTGAAGCGGGCGAACGGGATCGATGAGTGCCTGGCGTATTATCGCGATATCGGTGAGCGTCGCAATGCGTTGCCTTATGAAATCGACGGTGTGGTGTTCAAGGTCAATAGCATCGCTTCACAGCGGGAACTGGGTTTCCGCGCCCGCGAACCGCGCTGGGCCATCGCCCATAAATTCCCGGCCATGGAAGAACTCACCGAGTTGCTCGACGTGGAATTCCAGGTCGGTCGTACCGGCGCCGTGACGCCGGTGGCGCGACTGAAACCGGTCAAGGTTGCCGGCGTCACCGTTGCCAACGCGACGCTGCACAACATGGATGAAGTGGCGCGCCTGGGGTTGATGATCGGTGATACGGTGATCATCCGCCGAGCGGGTGATGTGATTCCGCAAGTGGTGCAGGTAGTGCTCGAACGCCGTCCGGATAACGCCCGGCCGGTGCAGATTCCCGAGCAATGCCCGGTCTGTGGTTCCCACGTCGAGCGTACGCAACTGGTCAAGCGCAGCAAGGGCCGCGAGACGGTCAGCGAAGGCGCGGTGTACCGCTGCGTCGGCCGACTGGCCTGTGGCGCGCAACTCAAGCAGGCGATCATCCACTTCGTCTCGCGACGGGCGATGGATATCGAAGGCTTGGGCGACAAGAGTGTCGAGCAATTGGTGGACGAAGGGTTGGTCAGTTCGCCGGCCGATCTGTATGCCCTGAAGTTCGACGACATCGTCGATCTGGAAGGCTTTGCCGAGGTGTCGAGCAACAAACTGCTCAGTGCCATCACCGACAGCAAGACGCCGGGGCTGGCGCGGTTCATCTATGCCCTCGGGATTCCCGATGTCGGCGAAGAGACGGCCAAGGTCCTGGCGCGTTCCCTCGGTTCGTTGGAGCGGGTGCAGCAGGCATTGCCACAAGTGCTCACGTATTTGCCGGATGTCGGGCTGGAAGTGGCCCACGAGATCCACAGCTTCTTCGAGGATGCCCATAACCGGCAAGTGATCACAGCTTTGCTCAAGCACGGGCTGCAGATCCAGGATCAGGGCGAACTCGGCGCCGAGTTCGCCGCCAGCACCACCCTGGGCGGTTTCCTCGACAAGCTGCACATTCCTTCGGTGGGGCCGGGCGGGGCGCAGAAACTGGCCGAGAAATTCGGCTCGCTGCAAGCGGTCATCGGTGCCGATTGGCTGGATATGCGTCAGGCGTTGCCGGAGAAGCAGGCCAATTCGGTTCGGGAGTTTTTTACCATCGAGGAAAATCGTCGACTCGCCGAAGCGGCTGAAAAACAGCTGGCCGATTTCGGCATGCACTGGCGCAGCGAAAAGAAAATCGTCGAAGGCCTGCCATTGGCTGGGCAAACCTGGGTGCTCACCGGCTCGCTGGAGCTGATGAGTCGCGATGTGGCCAAGGACAAACTCGAAAGCCTTGGTGCCAAGGTGGCGGGTTCCGTGTCCGCCAAGACCCATTGCGTAGTGGCGGGGCCGGGCGCCGGTTCGAAGTTGACCAAGGCCAATGAGCTGGGCTTGAAGGTGCTGGATGAAGAGGCGTTTGTTGAAACATTGCGCGGGTTCGGCAAGGTGGACTGAGCAGCAATATAAGCTGTAGGGGCCGTCCCGCCGCCGCTCTGTGATCGTTCCCACGCTCCGCGTGGGAATGCCCCAACGGACGCTCTGCGTTCGGGCGCTGAAGGGGGCGCGGAGTGTCCTGGCTTGAGTTCCCACGCAGAGCGTGGGAACGATCCAGTGTCCGCAATGATCTAGTCTTGGCAAGCCCCAGGGAGAGATCGTCATGTACCGCTTCTTCGAACAGCTCAGCTCACGCATCGCGGCGCCCTTCATGGGGGAGAGTTCGCGCAACAGCAAGATCTGGCCGTGTCGATGCGGGCAGTCGCTGTTCTTTCGCAATAGCCAGTGCCTGGCCTGTTCGGCGGCGCTGGGCTATCAGCCGCAGGAGAGCCGTCTGTCATCGTTGCAGCCCGGCGATCAGCCGGATAGCTGGTGGCTTGATGCCGATCCCGCAGCCGGTTTGTTTCGTCGTTGCGCCAACCTTGATTCCCCGGCAGCGTGCAATTGGCTGCTGCCTGCCAATGACCACGATGTGTTGTGCATCGCGTGTAGCCTGAATCGCACCATTCCCGATTTATCGATAGCCGAAAACCATGAGCGCTGGCGCAAGATGGAAACCGCCAAGCGGCGGCTGGTCGCGCAATTGGTCAGCCTGGGGTTGCAGGTGATACCCAAGACGGTCGATGAAGAAACCGGTCTGGCCTTCGATTTCATTGGCGTCGACCTCGAAGGCAAGTCGCCCACCACCGGTCACGCCAATGGCCTGATCACCCTCGACATCGAAGAAGCTGACGATGCTCATCGCGAGCAGATGCGGGTACAGCTACACGAACCCTATCGCACATTGCTCGGGCATTTTCGTCACGAAGTCGGGCATTACTACTGGGACCGTCTGATCGCCAATAGTGATTGGCTGCAAGCGTTCCGCGGCTTGTTCGGTGATGAGCGTGCCAGCTACACCGATGCCCTTGAACGACATTATCAGCAGGGCGCACCGCTTGATTGGCAGCAATCCTGTGTCAGTGCCTATGCCACCATGCATCCTTGGGAGGACTGGGCTGAAACCTGGGCGCATTACCTGCACATGATGGATGCAGTCGATACGGCACTGGGGTTCGGCATGAGTGCGCGGGAAATGGACCTCGATTATCAGCCGTTTCCGATCGATACCCTTTACGATCCGCAGCATCCCGGTGGGGCGGCGTTTCTCTCTTTCGTCAATGCCTGGATCGAACTGGCCGGCATGCTCAATGAACTGTCGCGCAGCATGGGCCAGCCGGATTTTTACCCTTTCGTGCTGCCGCCGACGGTGATCGCCAAGCTGCACTTCATTCATCTGGTCATCCAGGGCGAGGGCGGCAGGGCGGACGAAGTGGTGCAGGACCTGTAGAGCGAGCAGGCTCGCGCCTGCATAAGCCGATTTTCACCATTCGCGCATGTCTTTGACCGGCCTCATATTTTTAATCCGCCGCAACGGTTGTAACTTCGTCTGAGATAGGTACAATGGCGCGGCTCGCCGTCAGGTGAGCGTCGTTATGGTGACCCCATCGGTCCCCCCGCAACGATTACCCGTGAACCTGGTCAGATCCGGAAGGAAGCAGCCACAGCGGGAACATTGTGTGCCGGGGTGTGGCTGGTGGGGTTGCCTCCATAACGCAGCGCGAATCCTCTGTCGCGTTATCCTGTTCAAATACTTTCACTGTGCTGCCATGGATTTTGTCCATAGCGGTTTTTTGTCGTTTTCGATTTGGCTGACGCTGTAAAAACATCAGATGATTTGCATCATACTGCGCCATGATCGATCACCTTGCCTTGCAATATGCGATGCATCTCGTAGAATCGCCGCCGGAAACCGGCACTTGGTGACCGGTTCCCGGAAGATCGATCAAGACAACAAAGCCGACATGGCGTCTACTCACAGGGTTGCGTGAGTCCTTTAGCAGCGCTGATATTGCGCGAATGATCCGCGCTAATTTGCTGCTCCACCGCCGCCAATGTAAGCAACAGCGAGTCTGACTCATGGATGAGAAGTACCGCAGGGCCGTGGATGCCGCCGCGATTTTTTCCGAGACCGATCTGACCGGCCGGATAACCCACGTCAACGACCAATTTTGCGCCATTTCCGGGTATAGCCGGGAAGAACTGCTGGGGCAAAATCATCGGCTGCTCAATTCCGGCACCCATTCGACCGAGTTTTTCGCCGGCATGTGGCGCACCATCGCCATGGGCAATGTGTGGAAAGGCGAAATCTGCAATCGCGCCAAAAATGGCAGCCTGTATTGGGTAGAAAGCACGATGGTGCCGGTCCTCGATGAAGACACCGGTCGGGTCGAGCGTTATTTGTCGATCCGCTTCGATATCAGCGAGAAGCGCCAACTGCTGCATACCCTGCAATGGCGGGTCGGGCACGATGTGTTGACGGGACTGCCCAATCGCGCGTTTCTGTCGGACCTGCTTGATCAGGCGCTGGAGTTTTCGCGACAGGAAAACACTCCGCTGGCGGTGTGCATGCTCGACCTCGACGGTTTCAAGGCTGTCAACGATGGTTACGGGCATGCCAGCGGCGATCTTTTGCTGGTCGAAGTGGCCAAACGATTGCGCGGTATCGTCCGTGCCGAAGATGTCGTGGCGCGGCTGGCGGGTGACGAGTTTGTCCTGGTGTTGCGTTACGTGCGCGATCTGCCGGAATTGAATGCGGCATTGAATCGGGTCCTGGGCACGATCTCGGCGCCATACACATTGCGCGGTAAGGAAATCAATGTGTATGCCAGTATCGGCGTCACGCTGTATCCCCATGACAATGCCGATGCCGAAACCCTGTTGCGTCATGCCGATCAAGCCATGTACGTGGCCAAGCAAAGCGGGCGCAAGCGTTTTCATTTGTTCGATGTGTCCCGGGATCGGGAGGTCAAGGCTACTCACCAGACCGTCGAACGGGTACGCCAGGCACTGATCAACCATGAGTTGCGTCTGCACTTCCAGCCCAAGGTCAACATGCGACGCGGCGAGGTTGTCGGCTTCGAGGCATTGCTGCGCTGGAAGCACCCGCAAAACGGCATGATGACTGCCAGGGAGTTTTTGCCTTTGGTCGAGGAAACGGATCTGATCGTCGACATTGGTGAGTGGGTGATGGATCAGGTGCTGTTGCAGCTGGAGGTCTGGCAGCTGCAGGGATATGACTGGCCGGTCAGCGTGAACATCGCGGCGCGGCATTTCCAGCGCGCGGATTTTGTCGGCCGGCTTGAAAGCGCGTTGGCCCGGCATGGGCGAGTGCCTGCGCAGAGACTGGATCTGGAAATCGTCGAGTCGGTGGCCATCGAGAATATTCAGCACGTCAGCGCCTGCTTGCAGGCCTGTCAGGCGCTGGGCGTGCAGTTTTCGTTGGGTGATTTCGGCACCGGTTTCTCATCCTTCAGCTACCTCAAACGGTTGCACACACAAACGATCAAGATCGATAAATCGTTTGTCAGGGATATCCTGCATGACGGTGACGATCTGGCTCTGACCACTGCAGTAATCAGCCTGGCGAAGGCATTTGGCCGACAGGTGATTGCCGAGGGGCTGGAAAGTGTCGAACACGGTGAGTTACTGCTGCGGCTGGGGTGCGAGGTGGCGCAGGGGTATTTCATTGCGCGCCCCATGCCGGCCACCGACGTGCCGGGCTGGGTGGCAGGCTACGTCGCACCGTCGCAATGGCGGGCGCTGGCGCCTGCCGGCTAAGGCTTGCCTCCGATATAAAGCCGAATGATGTCATCGATTTCGCCGGACATTTTCATCCGCACCAACGTGCGCAGAATTCGCTGCACCGGCACGTCCGGGTCGTTGCGTACGTAGCAGCCGACACGCTGCTCCTGCAATACCGCCACACTCAGTAATTGTTGCTGTGGCAGCAGGCGCTGGTTGAACCAGTCCAGCGTCCATTGGTTGCTGACCGCGTAGCGGTTGCGTCCGGCCTGGAGTTTCTCCAGCACCTGTTCCTGATTGCGCGCGTCATCGCGGTGCAGGCGCTTTGCGTCGAACAGCGGTTGCAAAGTCGGGTAGCTATAGCCCAGAACCGTACCGATCGATTGTGGCGACAGACTCGCCGCGATGACCGGATCGGGTTGGGCGGGGCGGCTGATCAGCAGGTCAGGTTGCGACCAGAGTGGAATGCTCCAGATGTAGTCGCCGGATTGATTGGGTAACCACGATTGTGCGGCATAGCAGCGAACATCGACCTCGCCGTGTTCCATCGCGTTTTGCACCCGGCCCCGGGGCAATACAACAAACCTGGCCGGTACGCCGACCTGGGTCGCAAGGCTGAGCATCACGTCATAAAGAATGCCTTGTGTGGGCCGGCCGCGCTCAAGCTGCACCATCGGCATCGCCCAGCTGTCGGGCACCACAAAGCGCAACGGCGCGTCCGCAGCCGCACTGTCCAGGCTGATCAACAGCAGTGCCCCCAAGGCCAACCGCATAAATGCTCCAACAATCACCGCAAATTGCAGCTTAACCAGATTAGACGAGCGCACCGGATGCATTTTTGGCCTTGCTCCGCTAGCATTAGCCGCTTCTGCTTCCTTCGCTGCGACGGTTTTCGAT
>NZ_RCOB01000216.1:0-13275 GCF_004307665.1 Pseudomonas sp. Sample_16 | reverse complement strand
ACGCTGTCTTTCAGTATCTATAAGAAAAATGTTTCACTTATTTTGCATGCAGCTCCTGTACCTGTCGCGCTTGAATGCAGACGGCACGGGTGGATAATCACCGGAGGAGGTGTTTCAAAATAGAAGGTCTTAGTCATTCGCTATGATTTCTGAGTTATTTGACTATGATGAGGCGTTTGTGAATCGTCGTGCTTCTCGTAATGCATTTTTTCTCACCGGTATGGCTTTAGGGGCGGAATTGAGCACGTTATTTTGTGTGCAGTTAAGTCATGAGGCATTCGGATCGTCGTTTAAGACGTAAAGTTTGTTCGATATTCGTTGCTAATGCGCCTCGCCGAGGCATTGCACACCGCTGAATAATTCACGCGTGTCTTAAGCCGCAGGCACATACACGCGACCATCAGTCGAAGCCGTTGGCTAATCCGCAATGCTCGCTAGGCCGGTTTCTCGAAAACATTGAAACGGTTTGCCAAGAAGGGCGTTATGTCCATTGGCAATGCCTCGTCGTTAACTAATTTATCCAGCAGTATTCCCGTAATCGCCGATGTCAGAATTCCGGTGCGAAAATGGCCGCAAGCGTTGAGATAGCCCTCTGCCCCCACCATGGGGCCTAGAATTGGTAACTCATCAGGCGATCCTGGACGCAATCCTGCCCAGGTGCGTTTGAGGTTTATATCGACCAACTGGGGAACACAACGCACTGCGCCTTTGACCAAGCCTGCGATTTCCGGATAGGTAGTTGTGATGTCGAACCCTTTGTCCTCAGTGGTACTGCCAATCAAAATCTCGCCATTGTCCTTTTGAGCCATGTAACAGTCGCTCGTGGTCAGGCAGCCCTGGAGTATCTTCGGCACACGCTCCGTCAGCAAGATCTGTCCTTTCACGGGGTTCACCGGAATTCGTTGTCCAGTCGCCATTTCACTCAGATCCGCCGCCCAGGCGCCTGCCGCATTGATCAAGGTGCTGCAATGGAACACCCCTGCTTCGGTGGTCTGCACACCGCTGACGCGCGATCCCTCATGCAATACATCGATGATGTTGGTGTTAAAATACAGATCTATCCCATTCCGCCTTGCGCCTTCCGTGTAGGCATCGGCTAGCCGAAACGGGCTGACTTGATGGTCACAGAGAAATTCCAATGCACCTTTGGCCTCGTGACTAATGTTCGGCTCGGCTCTGCGTAACGTGGCCTGATCCAGCCACCGAATCTGATCCGCCAGGTGGGGGATACACGCCACAATGTGTTCGGCGTAGAGACGGTCTTCATCGTCGTAGATCACAAATTTCAGACCGGTCTGCTCGAACTTGAAATCCATACCGTGATCATCGCGCAACTCTTTGTGCAGAGCCGGATACATGGCGTTGGACTGTAGGGCCAACTCAAAAAATGCCTGAGGTAAAATGTGCGGGGTCTGGGCATCCACAACGACTGCCGAACCTAGGGCTTTGCGTTTGTGATTAGCCGACATCATACGAAAAAAAATCACCCCACAACCCAACCCCACTGACTCGCCGATTGCCCATAAACCGCCTGCCGACGCGCGGGTTGCATTGCCCGGTCGTTTAGCATCGATCAATGCGACCTTGAGGTTTTTACGTTTGGATAACTGGTAGGCGCAAGAGGCTCCAATCACTCCACCTCCAGCAATGATTACGTCATAAAACTTATTCATGGCATGTGGTCTTCAATGTCGAATGACTTAAATGCTGAAAAGGGAATCGGATCGGTTGGAAAGCGCGGGCGCAGCCAGCCCACGTTCTGGCGCCCGGTGGTTTCACGCAAGCGGTCAGTGCAGTAGCTGACGCACATCCTTCCCTGGCAATCGCCCATGCCAACACGCGTGCGCATTTTCAAGCTAGGGAGGTCTTGAACACCTTGCTCAAGTGCTTTGTCGATTTCACCCCGGGTGGTATTTTCGCAGCGACAAATAACTGTGCCACTGGCAGGCAGTCCAGCTTGTCCGGCCCCCCGCGCAGTGTATCGATCGATAGCGGCGCGAAACCGTACGATCGCCTCGAGTTTGGTCAAATAGTAGCTACGTAACTTCAGGGCCAGTTCTGAGTCGAGTACATCGCGTTGAAGCATGATCGACACCGCCGCTATTTTTCCCGTGAGCATTGCGGCTTCACCTCCACGAATACCTGCCATATCCCCGACCGGGTGTACGTGAGGTTCGCTGCTTTGCTGCCAAATATTGGTCACGGCACGCAGGCATCCATCGTCACTAAACTCATGACGCAAGTTCATTTGCTGACTAAGTTGAGTCCGTGGAATGAAACCGTAGCCCACAGCAAGGGTTTGGGCGGGAATGTGAAGAGTGCGGTTCAGATCGGCCCCCCAAGTGCGGGTGTAAGGTGCCACGGTGACTGAACTTAACTCATTGCCCCCGTGGGCCGCCACGATGCCCCAACCGTACTGAATAGGTATGCCATGCCTTTTGAGAAAAGTGAGCATGCTCAAGCCTTCAAGAAACAGCTGCGGCTTGTTCAAAAATGCCAGGCTTTCTTTAGCGATTTTTCCGAACGAACACGCCTCGAAAACCCCGGCGACTGTGACTCCACTAGCGAGCAATTGACAAGCCAAGAGGGGTAACAAGGGACCGGTCCCAGTAATCACAACCGGTCCTTGTGGTTTAACCACGCTGCTTTTGATTTGTAGCTGCAAGCCGCCCAACAGCATGACCCCAGGCAATGTCCAGCCAGGGAACGGCACGCTACGTTCGTGGCAGCCAGCTGCAAGTACCAATTGCGGATACTTGTACTCCCGCAAGTGCTCTTCGTCATCCAGTACCCACAAGCGACTGCCTTCAGCGCCGACCACTCGATGGTTGAGATGCACCTCTATAAAATCCGAATAAACCTGAAGCTCTTGGTGCAATTTGAGCAGCGCTTGCGTATAGCGCGGCCCCAAATAATCCATTTGCACACCTTCGCGAAGCGGCCCCCGATATACCACCCCACCCAGTCGTGAGGCTTCTTCGAATAATGTGGTACGTACGCCATGCTTGGCGAGCTCAATCGCCGCCGCCATGCCTGCGGGGCCTCCCCCGACAATGACCGGTCGCAAGCTCATACAATCTCCTGCCCAGCAATGCGGTTGACGAGGGTTTGCACGGACATGCCTTCACGCACCAGCGTCTGACAGGCGCGTTTCTTGTGGCGGCCATCGATTTTCACAAGGCAGCATTGGCATACCCCCATGCCACAATAGGCACCGCTAGTTTGATCATGGTCATTGCGAGCCAATTGGCGAATGCCCAGAGCTTGAATAACGGTCAGAACAGTTTCGCCAGAAGCCGCCGGAATTGATTGACCGTTGATGAATACGCAGAAGTCCGCAGCGAATGGCTGAATATCAAATGTTCTTTTCATACATGGCATCGAATTATTGATCCTTAAAATTAAGTCTTGCAGCGACTTCAACGCGGCCGCCTTCACATTTCCTTTTTGATGTACAAGGAACGTCAACGTCGTTACGTCATCCCCCTAAACGACTTGATGCTGCTGAATGTCTTGAATACTGGGCGGCTTGTAAATATTTTAGCGAATCGCTCACCCTGTGCTGCCGGCGAAGCACAGAAAGGAGACATAATACTCCTCGCCAGCGTTACCAACCGCTAGCGGGATATTCGATAATCTTCGTAGTGTTACTTTATCGGTTCGCATCAATGTCACCTAGCCCCGAAGTCGCGTATTTCTCAGGCTTGTGGGGGTTACACCAAAAGAACTTTTAAACTTCATAGTGAACCGAGATTGCGATTTGTACCCGCAACGCTCCGCAATGTGTCCAATTGATTCCATTGTCGTTTGGACCAAAAAAAGAGCTTTACTCATTCTCGCTTGATTCACAATCGTTTTGATATCGCCGCCTTCTGCACGTAATTTCCGGCGCAGCGTAGACTGGCTCACTGCGAGCTTGTTGGCTAGATAATTAACACTCCAATCATTACTAGCGTCCTCGCTTATAATTTTATGCAGCTTGTGGCTTAAGCTCGGATAGCCCGAAATTTTAGCGATTTCTTCATGGCCGCTTAAGTACAGCAAATTAAGAATTTCTTTTCGTCGAGCATGCCATAACTCTTTTGGGGTCAACGAGGACCATTCTACGTATTGATTAAGGGCCTTAACTAAAGTCTCCGGCACGGTCCCTGTAAAATAAGTCAAGCGGGGGGCGTCATTGCACGTAAATTGGTTAAAGTCTTCAACCTCAAACTCTATCAGAATGGCAAAGTATTCGCCGTCAGGAATGTTCCTCATGTCGGCGCATGACGAATTCGATAAAAACAAGAAGTTGCCTGACGCACAAGTGGCTTCGGGCTGTTGCCCAAGCACTTTAGCGCCGGTCAGCACCACTATTAATAGCGGCTTAAGAATGGGGACGTTTAATATTCGCTGTTCTTTGAACGATGAAAGCACCGAAAATGGCAAGGGTTTATTTTCATGGGATACCCTTTTCACTAAATGCTTCAATTCCTGCATGGTTATCGGCGATGCCTTCATCTAAAAACTCTCCTTCTCGTACAAACAGGCCAGCCATCGAGTCAACGTCGAGACTGCCCAGGTAATTTAAATGGTTGAGTAGTTTTTATGACATAGAAACAACTTGAGTTACGTGATGTTGCGCCTGTATCCTCGCGGCATCGACAATAGACGCAATGGCACGAATATCAGCTGCTGATATGATGTCCGATACGGACAGCTCAATTTTGACCGTCTCCGAAGAAAATTCAGCCCGCAGAGCACTGGCAAATTGCACAGCACCGAGAGACGCCAAGCCACACTCCTCTAAGCTTAAATCAGGGTTAGCTTCCATCCCTGTTGTGCGTTCTATGATTTTCAAAACTTCTGACAATGTATCGCTTGAATGTTCTGTCTGAACCTTATTTCCTGCCAGAAGCATGCTCATGCTTTGAAAGCCACGTCTAATTAATGGCTCGCAAGGCTGTACGAGCTTTCCAAATATAACCACTAGTCCGACGAGATAGAAATATTCATACCATTCCACAGGGACAGGCTGGGGGCTAAACCAATAAAAATCTTTACGATAACTCCACCAGTTCCACCACTCGCCATTTCGCGTAATGGCGTAGTACCACTGTCCCACCACCTGATGAAACAGAAAGCATGCATAAGTTGCTGGGGCCAAGCTTTGAGAAATAGCATTCGATCGTAAGATTTTTGCTGTTAAACCTTGCCCCGTACTTAGAGCAAAAAGCCAGAGCAATGTAATGGGTGCGAATAGCCGAGAGGCGACTTCGTCCCAGATTCTGTTAACGATGCCTGGGTCTGCAAAATTATTAGCGGCTTCGGGACGTAGGAAAAAGGTGTCGAGAGAAGCCTGCGTAACAGCCAATCCGTGCGGTATATAACCCTGAAGAATATGCGCGGTACTGACTGCGATAACCAACAGGGTTATGGCGTCGGCGACGTAGCCCCATAAGTAGGCACGTGCCTGATTATAGGGCCGAACAGCATCAAATAAAAATGCAACGCACATGCCCACCACGAAGTAAACCATCCAAAATGGTGAGAATAAGTAGAATCCAAGCAATACCGCATTATCAGTGTCCGCAGCATCCATTTGTTGAGCGCTAGGGATTAATTTTTCACCCGTTGATTGGTCAAAAAAGCCATAGCCAGTCGCATTTTCGGCATAGCCGTACCAAAAACCTAATAATATCAGCACATTGAGGCTAACGCCCAATAGGCTCAACAATAATAATGGTTTCGTCTTTTTTCGCAGCTTATACAGCAGATTATATATGCTGGGGAAAATCAGCAAGCATTGGAAATACATAGAGGTGAACCATAGGTAAAATCCCATGAACCACGATGCTCCCCAAAGTGGTGTGGCCGACAATCCTGTAAGATAGATTGTTATTGTCGCGAGCAGATTGGCCGCCCAGGACTCTTGCAGTAGAGGCGTGCCTTCACAAAACATTCGCCCCATGTCTCCCGGCTGGGAGTTCCAATGGAAGACCGGAGAGAATGTGGATGGCTGACAGTGTGGTAGCAAGTTGATCAACGCAAAAAATAGGGCTAAAGCGTAAAGCGGATACATGGCCTTTATGCGAGCCCATACAAATGATTTTTTGCGATTAATCAAGGATGGCATAACGATTGCCAATGAAAACCCAGCGGTTACGAAGAACGCATGCACATGCCAGGGAAATTGCCTAAGATTTGCAAAGGCGCCCCATGATTCATCGGAGCCAATATGCATAAACATGACATAGCATGCTAACAAGAATCTGAACCCTGCTAGCGTTTCCCAATCAACTTTCGGGCCTCCATGAGCAGACTCAACCCTGTTTATTGACTGTCTTTGAGTGGTCGCATCAGTTACAGAGGGCGATTGCTTCGCTGAATTCGCATTAGGCAGCTGTAGTACTTGCGCCAAACCATTACGTATGTATTTCCGGCTTGCCGTTTTTGGTAGCTCTTCGTCCGCTACAAGTTTGAGATACTTGGGCGATTTGTAACGAGCTAACCCGGTGGTTCTAAGGAATGCAGTCATTTCTTTAACTGCGTTATGATGCGTGACTTGCGCAGAGATCGTAGACTCAAGCACCAATGCACACCCCACTTCTTCACCATAAAGGTCAGACGGGACAGGAAAACATACGGCCGTATTGACCCACGGGTGCTGGGTCAAGGCGCTTTCCACCTCGAAGGGTGAAATCTGTTCACCGCCTCGCTTGATGAGTTCTTTTAGGCGGCCCCGCAGTGAAAGTGTCCCGTCAGCATCAAGTTGCCCTAAATCACCGGTTAAAAACCAATAATGAAGGTGTTCATCTTCATATGATTTCAAAAGAAATCGCGACTGTTGGTTGGCCTCATGATTATCTAGATACCCCGTGCAAACGGTGGGGCCGCAGATAGCGACTTCGCCTGCTTCGCCAAAAGGCAAAGGACGAAATGTTATAGGATCCACGACTGCAACAGATGCAATCACCGGCACACCGACCGAACCAGGTGACTGAGGCGCTCCTTCTTGACTTCTGGCTGGTTGGGAAATCGGCATCTGTTCAGACATGCTGTAAGTCGCAACGACCTCACATCCGTAAATCTGCTCGATAGCCAGGCGATCAGGCTCTTTGAGCTCTGCCGCTCCGGACCGGATGATACGAAGATCATGGCCATGCCATCGACCGTTTTGGTCCAGATAATGTATGGCGTGTTCTTGGAGGTATCGAACGGTGGCATTGTGGATTGTCGGTACTGCTGAATACCACGTAGGTTTGGGCGAAGAGTGCATGAGCGCTTCTACCATAGCCTGCGGGTTATACAGTCCTTCACAGGTAACCGATGCGCCTACCGCAACGCTACATAGGATAGAGGCACTGAGTCCTCCGATATGGTCCAGGGGCATAACACTGTATGCAACATCCTGACCATTGATCCCGATGCCATCGGCTAAGATCGCAGCATTCCAAGCCATATCTCGTTGACGCAGCGGTACAACTTTTGGCGTAGACGTCGTTCCCGAGGTGCGAAGCAGCAAGCAATTCGCCATTGGCGAATTGATCAATATGGGAAGATGTTGAAATTCTGATATCGATGCTTTGTAACGGAACAAGCCGGGTGAGTTGCTTTCGGAGTGTTCTGCATGGTGAATACGCACCGCGGCATTTTTTGCTGCAAAATCAACGCAGGCAGCTCGGACTTCAGAAGCCGTAGGCTCACCAAACAACACTACATGTTTTGCCCCGAATTGCTCAAGCGCTTCGAGGGCATCGGCTTTGCTCATATGGGGAGTAAGCGGGGCAGCACACGTTTGAGATGCAATAGAGAGAAACGCGACAGCGCCAACCGCGGTTCCACCTGGTGGAGCAAGATAGGCCACGACTTCACCTGGCAGAACGCCGAGGCGTCTGAGATCACCTTCTCCCCCTGGCCGGCAGAATTCAAGCACCTGGCCATAAGTGGTGTAAACGTTGGGATTGCGTTCTCTGGCTGTTCGCAGAAAAGGCGCTTTGGAGGGAGGGGACGCAAGCATTTCAACGAAGGTTTCTGACAGTCCCTGTGTTTCGACTTTTACTGCAGACAGTTGAACGTCGCGTGCCATGACACGAAAGCTGCGATCACTTGACTGTCTCCATTCGACATTCTTGGGTGTGAGGGGCTTGGTTAGTAATTTCTGATCAACGGGCAAAAAACACTGACGTATATGATTAATGAGCTCCACGTCAGATCGCTGGGATTGATTGATTTCATGCCCGCTCGCTAAATAAAAAATCGCTGTCACTGTCGAATTCATCGAAAGAGCAAGGGATTCAGACCAAGCTTTATTCTCGTCGTGACGTCCAATGAGGTGAACACTTTTAGAGTTACAGCAAGGAGCCGGTCCTAGTCCCGCTTTTGACCGAAGTTCAGATAGGGGCATTGATGCTGCCGCGCACGCAATTATAGCTGCGCGAAAGGGCGCGCCATTCTGTAAAGCCGAAAATTGTCTTCCTTTCGAACGACGCTGTAATGCAGACAGCAACGCGGTATCTTCCGGTAAACCATTGACGAGGCTTGCAATTACTCCGCCCTGGCTAAATCCGAAAACTCCGTCAAATGGACCTTCTTTTTCAACAGTGGATAAGACCGCCAAAATAGCATCACAAATCGCATCGGCTAAGTCGTTAGCCTCGGGCTCACTTTTGTAGGTAGGAAGCCAGGAATACCAAGGCCCGGTCATCCGATCCCCGAGAGTTTCGACACCTGGCCCCGGCTTATCGACAGCTATGGGGCCGTTCATGAAACAAATATCAAACTCGTCTTCGGACAGCCCGAGATTTCTTAGCTGCAAATTCGATATATCAGCATTACTGCCTCGACCGTGCAAGGCCAAAAGTCTAATTCTTGAAGGTGCTGAATATACAAAATCACCCATTCCCGTCTCGCATGCAATTATACGTATGATGTCGCACTGTGTGCGACGTTAAATACTCAAACCTGAACTACTAAAGATAACTCTTTATCAGCACGCAAAGCATAAATGCTCTTCGATGGTTCGAAGAGCATTCGTATTTCTGTGCCCCCATGCCAGCTATGGACGCCAGGAGCTATTGTTGTAACGAATTGCTAATAATGAGCAGTTGCCCAAATCAAAATTTAGTTTTTTTCATATAAAGCTTCGATTGTGCTTGAGGCAATTGAATTAGCGCGGACCATATAGCTCGTCAGTGCAGCGGAAGCATCTTTCGGGAGCTCTAGTTTTTTGGATAGGGCATAAACTGTGAACTGGTAGCGATGAGCTCCATGCCCCTGAGGAGGGCAAGCCCCACCGTAGCCAACGACGCCATAATCATTCTTGGTACTGATACTACCTGCCGGAATTGCCTTTGCGCTGGGATTGCCGACACCTGCGGCCAACGTGGTTACATCTTTAGGAATATTGATTAACTGCCAATGCCACCATCCGCTCCCCGTTGGTGCATCGGGATCGTAAGCAAACACTGCAAAAGCTGCGGTATCTTTAGGTGCGTTACTCCATGAGAGCTGAGGCGATACATTGCCTCCGCTACATCCAAAGCCTTGAAACTCTTGGGCCCGGTTCATGGTTTTTCCTGAAGAAATGTCAGCACTAGTTAAGGTGAAAGAGTTCGCCCAGGTAGGGGTTGACAAAAGGATCAATACAGGCAGAGTCATTTTAGTAAGCATGGTATGCACAAAATTATCTCATTATTAATTGCGGGAACTGATCATAAGAATCCGCCTGAAATTTCGTTAGTCGAAAATCAGTCATTTTCTATGCCAATATGATCTTTTTTCTTGCGATTCTGCTACCGTGCCTAGCAATAATGTAGATGCTTATCCATCAGCGATCTCTTAGTGGCGTCACCAAAACTTCCATGCTGTGGAGGAGGGGGGGAAGAAAACTCTCTAGCGACATGTCTAGCTCGAATGAGCTTTTCGTTTCGAAAAAAAACACATCAACAGCTGCTGCATAAGCTTGGTTAAAAACAGATGCCAGGTCACGCTCTAATGGTACAGTCACAAGGAACCGTGAACCTCCTTGCGAGGACAGAGGGACCAATAGAGCGCCCTGGCTGCCGGTGATGAGGGTCGCGCTCTTGCCGGCTTACGCGTTACGGTCATATCCAGCTCCGCCGCACTCGGGTGATGAGCCCTGCAAGGGCTATATCTCCTTCGATCATACTACTTCTGGCTCAATGTCCCTTTTTGGGATCAACAGTTTCGAATGACGCTCGTGATAATTCGCTGAAGTCATCGCGAAGATAGCTGCCCTTTGTCAGCCCTTGAATCAGATTGATGGGTTGACCCTACGCGCTGCGGACGTTTGATACATGGCGCCATGCCTGAAAAAAAGCCCGTATCCTTTGAGGGGAAGATACGGGCTAAACCGTGTGGTATCGCTTGAGCAAAGAACGACAGTTCATACAGGAACGACCCATATAGCCCGTACACGTGAGGGAGGAGCGTTGTACGGTTGCCTTTCTCAGGTCTAATTAAATCTGAGTCATTGGCAGGAGTAAGTAGGTAAATCCTTCAAATGCGACGACTCGAAAAAGGCAAAATTTGAGCACTTATTAAGCAGATCTCATGCGCGCGCTGTGGTAACTATATTTGACCTAATTGCCGATCAACAAGGCAGGGTGCTCAGAAAATCAGCAGGCCTTGGATAAACGCTGAGAGTTAAATATGCGGTGATATTGGACTCGTTGCAGATACTACAAAGAGACCATCGGGCGCCGAGAGACTGAGTTCTATCTGCAGCGGCACTCAGACTGGATAAAACTGTAAACAAATCTCCAAAAACGGAAGGCAGTTAATAATATAACGTATAAGAACACCGATTTTTGATGGTTTGCTAGCGTAACATCATTAACTCAATCGGCATCTTGGGTCTATGTGACGCTGAAATTCCGTGAAGACATCAGTGTGGCATGCGGTATCTGAGCTTTTGAATTGACTCGTCGCTTTCAAAGTTGGCGTTGGCCGAAGTTGCCAGAAACAAACAGCTACTCCGGCCAACGCTTACTAAGCCGCGAGCGGGCTAATGCGTGTATCAGTCATATCCACAAGGGTTGCCATTTTAATCTTGTGACCTCGCGATATGAGAAATTGAGTAGGGTGGGCTCTTCAATAGCGATGTCACCTGATCTTGGATATTCGCAGGCATCAATGTCGTGCCTGGCGTAAATCCTGGCTTGTTATTGAATGTAGCCCGTGAAAAGCTGTGAGATATATACGCCCCTTCCTTTGTGTTTAATGAGGTCGACCCAAATTTCAATTGAGCAAAATTGTCGTTTACTTTTATCAACGAAAATCCATAGGAGTCCTTTTCATCTAAGTTATTCTTTAGCATAACGGCAGTGTGATGCGTTTGGCCTACCGGCCTCATGCTCAGCCAATTCCCTTCCTCATAGCTTTCAAAAGGCGTCATTACTCCATCTCGCTCACCAGGTGCGCCCGATGCATATCTATTCATTCCTCGCGCGGACCTATTGTTTAAAACATCAGCATCCATTTTAGTCCCTCTTGCTTCAAATATGTTAACGGGAGAGACACAGACTGTTGGCGTGTCACACGTATTAACTACGCCGATAAACCATTGTCCTGGAGCCGCTTTTTTAAAATCACGAAGATCAACTTCATTGTATGCGTAAGGAACTCGATGAGCGCTGCTGTCGTCTTTTGGTAGGCTGACCTGAAGGTCTTCTTTTAGCGAGGGCGCCAATGGTTCTTCGACTCGACGTTTACCCAGCCCACCGTCCGCCGTAGACCGCTTCCGACCATCCTCCGTTACGTCAACCAGCCCCTTATAACCTTTAACAGGCACCGCCATTTCAATACCTTGCGCCTTCAGCGAGGTATCTATTCGACCGGCCAAATTCGACCCATTCGCAGCACACCCTCCCGTATCGCAACCGACCGCGGTCACCTTACGCACATCCAGCGTATCACCTGTATGGATGCCTCCCTTCTCAGTGACCTTAATAACCTCGTTGGCCAGTTCATGCGCATCCAGACCGCCCATAGTTTTTGCCTCAGATGGGGCGGCATCGCCATGCCCCACCAACTCCACTTTGGTTTTGCCTGCAACATTTTGTGGGTTCCCGGTGACGATAGAGTGCTCACCTTGAGCATTACGTTCGACAATTACACTGTTGTCGGGATGCTTGTCGTAAATGCGTTGCGCCGCCCGATTGGTTACTGGATCTGACTCTAGTTTGACAATGAGCCGAGTATCGTATTTTTCGCCCACCGAGAGCTTTTCACTAGCCGTTTTCGTTAGTAGGCTTGCGGCTGAAAATTCGCGAGCATCTATTGATTGAGACCCAGCTGTCTGAATTAAGGAAGGACCCTCCGGCTGCTGGGCGTCTTCCGACAGCGCAGGTATATGTTTGGGCGTCTGTGCAGAAGCTGACTTGCGATCAAAATCGATCGTGACGTCCTCCACATCCACAGGAGTTTTTGCTAGTGCGGGTTCGTTTCCTACCGCATGAGTAAGCGATTCTTTAGGCGACGCAGAGCCATTGATGATGGCTTGGTCATCACGGCTGACCGGAGCGGACGCTTGACGACTGTCATAGATCATCTTTCCCGACCTGTCATTAGCGCTTCCAGGCTTCATTACCTGTAGACCCTTTGTGGGAGCCTGGGTATCAAAGCGAGCCAGGGCGCCAGGCTGAGCGGTGGGTGCTGTCGCGCCTTTGTTGACGGTAAAAACACCACCTCTAGGCTCTGCGCTGATTCTCGAAGTAGGCCGTTTATATTCATTTCGAGCGGCGACTGTCCAAGCCGGCTTGCTAATAGGTGGGATATCTAGGTCATCTTCAGGGATCAACACTGGCGTCTTGGGCTTCACTGTGATGGTTTTGGGCGGCAGTCCCGCGATTTCTTCCCTCGTAGGGGCGTTAATGGACGCCCCTGGTCGCGGGATATCTAGGTCATCTTCAGGGGTCAACACTGGCGCCTTGGGCTTCACTGTGATGGTTTTGGGCGGAAGCCCTGCGATTTCTTCGCTCGTAGGGGCGCTGATGGACGGCCCTGGTCGTTGCGTCGGCTCCGGCAGCTTCACTTCGGGCCCTTTAATAAGGGGGGCTGAAGTGGAGGTGCCTGTTTTAGGCAGAGTCAGAGGGCCGGTTGGTACCACGGAAGTAAAGAGCTCTTCATCCACCCGCGGTACGGCCTGAGAACCCTGTGGTTGAGTGGGCGTTTGTGGCATCGTTTTGGCCCCAGAACTCGATTTGGTCGGGATCTTGGTCGGGATACCCAGCTTGATGTCGTTGCCGGCGATCTTCTGATCCTGGTTCACCA
>NZ_RCOB01000133.1:0-13283 GCF_004307665.1 Pseudomonas sp. Sample_16 | reverse complement strand
TACCGGCCTGTCACGCCGGGGGTCGCGGGTTCGAGTCCCGTCCGCTGCGCCATATCCGCACCAAGGCCCACTGAACGCCTTGGCGCTACGAAGAAACCACTGGTTGCTTCGAGTCGATAGCAAAAACCCTGGTCGAAAGACCGGGGTTTTTTGTGTCTGAAATTTGGCTTTTACTTTCTTTTTCTCCTGGCTGCTGATCTTTCTGCGCACTTGCTGCATAAAGCACTTGGTTCGTCGCTGCAACATTAATTAGAATCACTCTCATTTACGACTCCTGGCACAGGGCTTCTTGAGATGAGTGATGCAGCGATGCCGAAGGAGCAAACCCTTCACGACCTGTACCGCGATCACCGTGGCTGGCTTGAAGGCTGGTTGAGGCGGCGCATGGGCAATGCCTGCGATGCGGCGGATCTCAGCCAGGATACGTTTTTGCGTTTGCTCGCCAGTTCTCAGCGGATTGCCGATCTACACGAACCCCGCGCCTATTTGCTGACGGTGGGCAAGCGCCTGCTGAGCAACTTCTACAAGCGACGTAGCCTGGAGCAGGCGTACCTGAACGCGCTGGCATTGCTGCCTGAAGACTGCGTGCCGTCCCCTGAACAGCGCTGGCTGTTGCTGGAAACCCTGCAAGCGCTGGACGAGTTGCTCGACGGATTGCCGCGCCCAGTACGCAGGGCGTTCCTCTGGAGTCAACTTGAAGGTTTGAGCTATCAGCACATTGCCGAGCGCCTGAAAGTGTCGCAGCGCACGATCAAGCGCTACATGGCACAGGCCTACGAGCACTGCCTGTTGGTGGAACTGTGAACAGTGCCGCGCCCGACGCCCGCCAAGTGGTCCGTGCCGCTGCGCAATGGCTGGCGTTGCTGGAGTCCGGCGCAGCCACCGAGCAGGATCGCGCGAATCTGCAGCGGTGGCGCGAAACCTCGGCCAGTCACGAGCACGCGTGGCAGAAGGCACAGGCCTTGCGTCAACGCTTTACCGACCTGCCACCGGCATTGGCCCTGAGCACGCTCGACCGCCCTGATCCCGGACGGCGCGTGGTGCTCAAGCGTGCCTTGGGCGCGGTGGCTTTGGTGCCAGCGGCCTGGCTGATCAGTCGGCAGTTGCCGCTGGAAATCTGGCGTGCCGATTTGCACACCGCCACCGGCGAGCGCAAACAGGTGCAATTGGCCGATGGCAGCAAATTGCAACTCAATACCGCCAGCGCCGTCGATGTGGACATGCCGAATCGCCATGTGAAATTGGTGGAGGGCGAAATGTCGTTGAAGGTGTCGGGTGTCTCACCGCTGACGATCCAGACCCGGTTCGGTCAGGTGCTCGTTGATCAAAGCGACGTCTGTGTTCGTCAGGATGCCCTGGGCTGCCGGGTGTCGGTGTTTAGCGGTGCAGTGCAGTTGCGACCTTTGCAGGGCGCCTTGCTCACGCTTGGGGCCGGTCAGCAAACCAATTTGCGAGCGTCAGGTGCCGGAGCGGTGCAAGCCTTTGACGTGCTCCAACCCGGTTGGCGTGAAGGCGTACTGATGGCCAACAATCAGCCGTTGGGGGATTTCCTGCGTGAACTCGACACCTATCGGCCAGGTGTCTTGCGCTGGGAGCCGGAACTCGAAACGCTGCGTGTGACCGGCAGTTTTCGGCTGGACGATACCGATCGCATTCTCGCGCTGCTCTCTGCGAGTCTGCCGCTGGAAGTGCAAATGCGGACCCGCTATTGGGTGACGTTGCTGCCACGCAAAAAAGTTGTGTGAGGTCTGTCCCCTTTTCTCGACTCGCTTGTCATTCAAGGCAACTGAACGAACAAGAGAGCTTCTTCAAATGCCCGCAGTAAAGTCCTGCTGTCCGCGCCCGGTGTCGTCCGGTCTGCGTCCGTTGTTGCGCCTGAGCCTGATGTTGAGCCTCAGTGCCAGCCCGCTTTTGATGAACAGCAGTTGGGCCGATGACGCCGCCCGTCGCAGTTACCAGGTGCCCGCCGGTGGCCTTGGCGATGCGTTGACACGGTTCGCCGGTTTGGCGGGAGTCAATCTGTCGGTCGATCCGGCGCTGGTCAGCGGTCGCAGCAGCGCCGGCTTGTCCGGTGAGTTCGGAGTGGAAGAGGGCTTTGCCCGCTTGTTGCAGAACTCGGGCTTGCAACTGCAGCCAGTGGGCGAACGGGCCTACATTCTGATTCCGGCACCATCAGGTAGCAGCCTGCAATTGGGCGCGACTTCCATCCTCGGTGCCGTTGATTCCGAACATGGCGACCCCTATGTCGGCGGCCAGGTCGCGCGCCGAGGGTCGCAAGGGTTGCTGGGCTCGCAGGATTTCATGGAAACACCGTTCAGCATGACCACCTACACCAGTGAAACGGTGAAAAACCAACAGGCACGGACCTTGGGCGACCTGGTCGCCAGCGATCCATCAGTGCGCACCACCAACCCGGCTGGCGGGCGTTACGAGCAATTCACCATTCGCGGGCTCAGCCTGTTCAACAGCGACGTTTCCTATAACGGTCTCTACGGCGTCTTGCCAACCTATACGATCGATATGGAAATGGCCGACCGCGTCGACATTCTCAAAGGCCCGAGCCAACTGATCAATGGCATCTCGCCGCGAGGCAGCGTGGGCGGCGGGATCAACGTGGTGCCCAAGCGCGCCACTGACCAGCCGATCACATCGTTTACCGGCAGCTATGCATCCGATAACCAACTCGGCGGTGCCGTGGATGTCGGGCGGCGTTTCGGTGAAGGTGACATGTTCGGCATTCGCTTCAACGGCGTGAAACAGTCCGGCGACACCGACTGGGATCACCAGAGTGTTGACCGCGAGATGGCCGTGCTGGGTCTGGATTTTCGCGGTGAGCGCCTGCGGCTTTCGACTGACATCGGCCACACTGAGCGCGATACCGATGCCCCGCAAGAGCGCGTGCAAATCGGCCCCAATGCAAAGGTGCCGAATGCCAACGATGTTCGCGACAACTATGCGCAGCCCTGGAGTCAGGCGCGAACCACGGACACCTTCGGCACGCTGAACGGCGAGTTCGATGTCAGCGATTCAGTCATGCTGTACGGCGGCGTGGGCGCGCGCAAAAGCAACCATGACTTCCTCCGGCATGCCGTTGCGGTCACCAATGACGCTGGCGATTTCAGCGTGCAGCCGCGCGACTTTACCCGCGACGAAAATGTCCGCACGGCCACGGCGGGCGTGCGCAACTGGTTCCATACCGGGCCGGTGAGCCATCAGGTCAACCTGGCGGCCAGCTATTTCTACATGGACTTCGAAAACGGCGGCGCCCGTTATGCCGCTGCTCCGAGCAACCTTTACAACCCTGTGGAAACGCCAACGCCAGTGCGCCCGACGCGTCAGGATCCAGAGGTCTACACCGAAAACCGCTTCAGCAGCGTAGCGTTGTCCGACACCCTGGGCTTTTTTGATGATCGAGTTTTGCTGACACTCGGTGGCCGTTGGCAGCGGGTCAAGGTTGATGACTGGTCGGATGACGTCAAAGGCGATACCGCCTACGACGAAGAAAAGTTCTCGCCATCGGGCGGCGTTCTGTTCAAGGCGACCGACAAGCTGTCGCTGTACGCCAACTACATGGAAGGCTTGAGCCAGGGCAAGATCGCGCCGTCGACCTCGGTGAACGAGGACGAGATTTTCCCGCCGTTCATCAGTCGCCAGGTCGAAGTCGGTGCCAAGTACGACGCCGGAGCATTCGCCGTCACCGCTGCGGTGTTTCGCATCAAGCAGCCGGCCTACGAGACCAACGCCACGACGCGAGTCTTTGGCCCCAATGGCAAACGCAATAACGAGGGTGTCGAGTTGAGCGTCTTTGGCGAACCGCTCAAGGGGTTTCGGTTGCTCGGCGGTGTGATGTACATCGACAGCGAGTTGACCGATACCACCAATGGCACATTTGACGGCAACCGGGCGCCCGCGACGCCGAAATACAACGTCAACCTCGGTGCCGAGTGGGACGTGCCGAACGTGCAGGGCCTGACTTTGACCAGTCGCGGGATCTATTCCAGTTCGCAGTATCTGGATCAGTCCAACAACAAAGAAATCGACTCTTGGGAGCGATTCGACGTCGGCGCACGCTATGCGTTCAGGGTCGACGAAAAGACCATTACCGTGCGGGCCAATGTCGAGAACGTGGCCGACAAGCGTTACTGGAGTTCGGCCGGGGCTTCGGATGACAGCGAGCCGGGTTTGACGCTGTCGACGCCGCGGACCTATTTGCTGTCGGCGACTGTGGATTTTTGAGCATTGAGCAAGTGTGGCGAGGGAGCTTGCTCGCGCTGGACTGCGCAGCAGTCCCCGCATGGGGCGTTTCGCACCCCGACGGGAGCAAGCTCCCTCGCCACAGGTTCAAAGCAACGTTCAGCCCTGCAAATAAACCGCATGGGTATGGGTGTACTCATACAGCCCATGCTTGCCATCCGCTCCGCCAATCCCGGATTTACGCACACCGGCATGGAAGCCTTGCATCGCTTCGAAGTTCTCGCGGTTGACGTAAGTTTCGCCAAAATCCAGCTCGCGCATGGCATGCAGGGTTTTGCCAAGGTCACGGGTGTAGATCGACGAGGTCAGGCCATAGTCGCAGTCGTTGGCCAAGGCGATGGCTTCGTCCAGGTCATCGATGATCTGGATCGGCAGCACCGGACCGAAAATCTCTTCGCGCATGATTTCCATGTCGGCGCGGCAACCGGCTAAAACAGTGGGCTGGAAGTGGAAACCATTGGGCAGATCGGCCATCTGTCCGCCACTGATCAAGTTTGCACCCTGGCTCAACGCAGTACGGACTTTGCGGTTGACGCTATCCAGGCCTTGGCGGTTGATCAGCGGTCCCATCTCGACGTCGGGCTGTGCGATTGGGTCGCCATAGCGAGTCGCGCTCATCGCCGCAGCGATGCGTTCGATGAATTGATCCGCAACCTTGCGCTCTACATACACCCGCTCGGCGCAGTTGCACACCTGGCCGCTGTTGATGATGCGTGAGTCGCGGATGGCTTTGACCGCCAGATCGAGGTCAGCGTCAGCCAGTACAATCGCCGGGGCTTTGCCGCCCAGTTCCAGGTTGAGCTTGGTGATGTTCGGCGCGGCGGCGGCCATGATGCGCGATCCGGTGGCGACGCTGCCGGTGAAGCTGATCATGTCCACGCCTTTGTGCCCACTGAGCGCCGCGCCAACCTGGCCGTCACCGCATACCACGTTGAACACGCCGGGCGGCAGGTCGGTTTCGGCCACGAGGCGGGCGAATTCGAAGCAATTGTTCGGGGTTTCTTCGCTGGGTTTGATGACGATGGTGTTGCCGGTCAACAGGGCCGGGGCCATTTTGCGGGCGATCAGAAAGAACGGGAAATTCCACGGCAGAATCCCGGCCACCACACCCAGCGGTTTGCGGAACAGGAAGATGTTTTCGTTCTGGCGGTCACTGGTGATGATTTCGCCTTCGATACGCCGCGCCCATTCGGCCATGTAGTCGAGGTAGTCAGCGGTGAAGTTGACTTCGACCTCGGCCAGGCTGCTAATCTTGCCTTGTTCCAAGGTGATCGTGCGTGCCAGATGCGGCACGTTTTCCCGTAGTTTGGTGGCGATGCGGCGCAGGTAGCCGGCGCGATCATTGGCCGGTTTGCGCGCCCAGTCCTTTTGCGCCGCACGGGCCGCGGCGAGGGCGCGTTCGACGTCTTCGGCGGTTGAGGCGGGGACTTTCGACAGCACGGCGCCGGTAGCCGGGTTGATCACATCGATGTGGGCAGCGCTGGCCACGAACTGGCCGTTGATGAAGTTTTCGTAAACAGGCACGGACGACATGGGGACGACTCCTTGGCAGTTCAGTAAGTGCGTGAAGGCGCTTGAGTGCTGGCGGGTTCGCGGTAACGGGCGAGGGTGGCCATGGCGCTCTGACGCAGCAAGCTGATGTCGATGGCTACCGCGATGAACTGGCAGCCCCAGCTTTGGTAGCGACGGGCGTCTTCTTCGTTGGGGGCGAGGATGCCGCAGGCCTTGCCCGCCGCGAGCGTGGCGTCCACCGCGTGGCGGATACGTTGCTGAACGTCCGGATGGCCAGGATTGCCGGCATGGCCCAGGCCAATCGACAGATCCGCCGGGCCGATAAACACCGCATCCACGCCTTCGACGGCAGCAATCGCTTCGACGTTTTCCACGCCGATCCGCGATTCCACCTGCACGATCAGGCACAGTTGTTCGTGGGCGGTATTGAGATAGTCGGGTACGCCATCCCAGCGTGTGGCGCGGGTCAGGCCGCCGCCGACACCGCGAATGCCGTGGGGCGGGTAACGCATGGCGCGCACCAGTGCCTGGGCCTGTTCGGCGGTTTCAACCATCGGGATCATCAGTGTCTGCGCGCCGATATCCAGCAGTTGCTTGATCAGGTTGGCATCGCCATTCACCGCGCGCACGACTGGCGCGGTGGAGTAGGGGGCGACTGCCTGCAATTGCGTCAGTACGCCGGGCACGGTGTTCGGCGCGTGCTCGCCGTCGATCAGCATCCAGTCGTAACCGGTGGTGGCGACGATCTCGGCGGCGTATCCGGTGGCGAACCCGGCCCAAATGCCGTACTGGGTCGCGGGTTTGTTCAGCGCAGCCTTGAAAGCGTTGTGCGGCATGTTCATGTCGAGCTCCTTTCTCAGCGGCTGTAGGGCCGATGCAGTTGGCATTCGGGGTTGAGTGTCACGCCGAAACCGGGCTGATCAAGTTCCGACAGACGCATGCGGCCATTGACCGGCACCGGTTCGCCGAGCAATTGCGGATGGAACATCGGCACCACTTCGTCTGCCTTGGGCGCCATCATCAGGAACTCGGCGAACGGGCTGTTATGGCGAGTGGCGACGAAGTGATAGCTGTACACCGAGGAACCGTGCGGAATGACCAACGCATTGTGCGCGTCGGCGAGGGCCGAGATTTTCACCAGTTCAGTGAGGCCTCCGCACCAGCCGACATCCGGCTGAATGATGTCGCAGCAGCCCATCTCCAGCAGCATGCGGAAGCCCCAGCGCGTGGCTTCGTGTTCGCCGGTGGTCACCAGCATGCCTTTGGGCACGTTGTTGCGCAGCGCCGCGTAGCCCCAGTAATCGTCCGGTGGCAGGGCTTCCTCGATCCACTTCAAACCATGTTCGTGGGCGCCGACCGCCAGTTTGGTGGCGTAGTTGAGGTCCAGGCTCATCCAGCAATCGAGCATCAGCCAGAAGTCCGGGCCAACGCGTTCACGCATGGTCGCCAGTTCTTCGAGGTTCTTGCGCAAGCCTTCCTCGCCTTCGGCGGGGCCGTGGTGCAGCGGCATCTTGCCGCCGATGAAGCCCATTTTCTGCGCCAGGTCCGGGCGGGCGCCGGTGGCATAGAACTGCAATTCGTCGCGCACCGCGCCACCGAGCAACTGATGCACCGGCTCATGGCGGATCTTGCCGAGCAAGTCCCACAGCGCCAGGTCGACGCCGGAGATTGTGTTGATGACGATGCCCTTGCGCCCGTAATACAGGGTCGACTGGTACATCTGGTCCCAGATTTTTTCGATGTCGGTGACGCGAGCCCCTTCGAGGAAGCGCGCCAGGTGTTTCTCGACGATGTAAGCGGCAGGCTCACCGCCCGTGGTCACGGCGAAACCGACGGTGCCGTCGCTGGCTTCAATCTCGACCACCAAGGTGCCGAGCACGTTGATGCCGAAGGTGCGGCGGCTCTGGCGGTACTCGGGATATTTGCTCATTGGCGTGGCGATGTGATCGTCGATCCAGTGGCCGTCCGCTTGATCGTGATAATCCGCGCCACCGCCGCGCAGGGTGAAAGCGCGGACGTGTTTGATGGTTGGAATGCCCATGGTGTGATTCCTTTTTTTAAACGGCGGTCAGGTTAGATGGTGGCCGGTTTGTTCGAGGCTTTATGCCCGGGCGCACGTACGCCCAGCACCAGCAACGCGGCGATGACAGTGGTAGCGGACAGCACATACAAGCCGGCTGCCGGTGAATGGAAAGCGCCTTCGGCCCAGTTCTTCAGCACCGGGGCGATGAAGCCGCCGAGGGCGCCGAACGAGTTGATCAGGGCGATCCCGGCCGCGGCGGCGCTGCCGGCGAGGTAGCTGGAAGGGAAGGTCCAGAACACCGGTTGCACGGCGATGAAACCTGAAGCAGCGAAGCACAGGGCGATGATGCCCAGCAGCGGGTTGCTGAAGGTTACCGAGCAGGCGATCCCGGCGGCGGCCATGAGCAAAGTCAGGCATGCGGTGCGGCGACGTTCGCCGGTACGGTCGCTGTAGCCGGGAATCAGGTAGGCCGCGATCAGAGCGCAGATCCATGGGATCGCGGTGACCAGTCCAACCATCAGCCCGACCTTGGTGCCGAGCAGTCCACCGACCTGGGTCGGCAGGTAAAACACCACGCCGTAGACGCTGGCCTGGATCAGCAGGTAGATCAGGCACAGGTAAAGTATCGACGGCTGGCAAATCACGTTGAGCAGGCTGCGGCCGTGGTTCTGTTTATGGCTGTCTTCCTGATCGAGCAGGCTCTGCACTTGTTGGCGCTCTTCGACGGTCAGCCACTTGGCATCGGCCGGGCGATTGTCCAGATACCAGTAGGCCCAGACGCCCACTGCCGAGGCCATCAAGCCTTCAACGGCGAACAGCCATTGCCAGCCGTGGAACCCGGCAAAGCCGTCCAGTTCCAGCAGCAGACCGGACAACGGGCTACCGAAGATGAACGCCAGCGGCGCACCGAAGTAAAAGAAACCCATGGCCTTGCCGCGCACAGCGCTGGGGAACCAGTAGGTGAGGTAAAGGATCACCCCGGGGAAGAACCCGGCTTCAGCCACGCCCAGCAAAAAGCGTAGGACGTAGAAGGTGGTTTCGTTGTGGGCAAAGACCATGGCTGCAGAAACCAGGCCCCAGGTGACCATGATCCGGCACATCCACAAACGGGCGCCGACGCGGTGCAGGATCAGGTTGCTCGGTACTTCGAGCAGCGCATAACCGACAAAGAACACCCCGGCGCCAAAGGCGAACGCGGCATCACTGATGTTGGTATCGGCTTGGAAGGCTTGCTTGGCGAACCCGACGTTGGCGCGGTCGAGGAAGGCCATGATGTACATCAACAAGAGAAACGGCAGCAGCCGCCAGGAAATTTTGGCGAGCAGAGGCGCAGGTAGAGTCTTCATCGCAGTTTTCCTTTGGTAGGGCATTTGTTCTTATGGGGAAGACTGTACGGCCGCTGATCGATGCGTTACAAATCGAATCTAGCTCACAACTGATACCTTGAGGGTATCGATATAAAGGTTTGCCATGACCACGCCGATCATCTCCCGCAGCCTGCTCAATCGCCTGCGCTACAAGCATTTGCACATGCTGGTGACGCTCAGCACCAGCCAGAACCTGCACCGCGCTTCGCAAAGCCTGAACATGTCGCAACCGGCGGCCACGCGCATGCTCCATGAAATTGAAGACATGTTCGGTTGCGACCTGTTCGAACGCTTGCCCCGGGGCATGCGACCGACGGCGCTGGGCCAGGAACTGGTGCGTTTTGCCGAATCGGCCCTCAGCGGTCTAGACCGTTGCGCCGAGGACCTGATGGCGCGGCAGCAGGGCGGTTACGGCTACTTGTCGATCGGCACCATCATGGGCGCAGCGCCGGATCTGGTCATGGATTCGATTGCCGAGATCAAGTCGCTCAATCCGCAATTGCGGATTCGCATCATGGGTGACACCAGTGACCAGGTGATCCAGTTGCTGGAACAGGGCCGTATCGACCTCGCCATCGCCCGGCGCAACGCCGCCACCGACAGTGAGCACTACGTCTTCGAACAACTGGGCAATGAACGTTTGCTGGTGGTGGTGCACGCCGGCCATCCGCTGGCCCGACGCAAGAAGCTGGAAATGGCGGAACTGGTCAACGGCTGGCCCTGGATTCTGCAACCTGAAACCAGTCCGGCGCGCATCGGCCTGGATCAAGCCTTGCAGCGCCTGGCGCTGCCGCTGCCGGCAGACATTATTGAATGCAGCTCGGTGTACTCGATGCAGCAACTGATTCAACTGACCGACGCGATCATGGTGCTGTCGGAAACCGCACTGCGCGACTACCTGAAAATGGGCCTGGTGGTGGCGCTGCCGGTGGAGCTGGATGTGCAATTGGCGCCATTCGGACTGTTGTTGCGCAAGGGGGAGCACATCAGTCGGGAGTTGGGTTTGTTCATTGACCTGCTGCGGCGAAAAGCCGCGGTTTTTTGATCTCATGGTCAGTTTTTTGTTTTCCGCGCGCGCATAAACCTTTAAAGTTAACCTTTCGGTCAGCTTTGCACTGTCGACACAGCCCTTTGCATCGTCAAGAAGGGCTTCTGCAAGACTCGAGATTCCCAGTACATAACCAGAAGGGCGGACCCCATAACCGCCCAGAGGATGATCCATGTCCAACCGTGATATATCCCGGCGCTCGTTCCTTCAGGGCGGGCTGGTAGCGGGTGTGAGCGTGACGCTCACGCCATTGAGCAGCCAGGCGCTGGCCGCCTTGATGGAAAACAGCGTGACCGTGCCGTCCGAGCAGTGGCTCGGCAACAATGGCCAGGCGCGCGCCCGTAACGATGCCTTGTCCAAGGTTTGCGGCAGCAAGGTTTTTGCCCGCGACATCCGCGCCAAGGACATGCCGGGCTGGCCGCAGCAGCAAGGCCACGCCATGCTGCTGAAAACCATCAAGGCCGACCACATCTTTGCCGGCATCGACCTGGCGTGGCTTGGCGCCGATCTGCAACCGGATCGCATCGTCACCGCCGAAGACCTGGTCAAGGACGGCATCGTGTTCCCTGAAGAACACGCGCCGGATCCGCTGCTGCCGGCAGGCAAGGTGCCGATGTTCATCGGTCACCCGGTGGCGATCCTGATCTGGAACGATTTCGAGCGGTTCCGCAAGGCCAAGGCTCAACTCAAATTCAATGACAAAGCGATTCGTTACGGTGCCAAGGTGCCGTATTACGAAGGCGATCCCTACGGCAGCTTCCGCTATGTGCGCGTGGGCGGGCCGACCTCGGCGGACGAAGACGAATTCGCCAGCCTCAAGGACTCGATCCTGTTTCCGATGCTGAAAAACCGTCGGCCGGTGTGGAATTCCCAGCCGAACCTGCACGGCAATCTGACCGAGCGCGGCTTGTTCTACGCCGAGCGCATGAAGCAGCAGATCGACACCCCGCCGGATAACTGGCTGGTGTTCGACGAGCGCTACAAGACGCCGTCGATCGAACCGGCCGCGATGGAACCGGACAACGGCAACGGCTGGTACGACCCGGCCACCAAGACCCTGCACTTTGTCGTCGCTACCCAATGTCCGCTGGAAACCGCGACCGAGACCGCGAAGATGATCGCGCCGTCGCGTTTCGGCCTGGCCAACCTGAACATGCACCCGGGCTACACCGTTGGTTACGGCTCCAAAGACCACAACATTTTCGTCTACTACGCCGCCCTCGCAGCGTTGTACGGCGCCGGTGTACCGGTACGCCTGGCCAACGACCGCTACGAGCAATTCCAGAGCGGCATCAAGCGCCATCCATTCGATATCCGCTATCAACTGGCCGTGGACAAGACCGATCACAGCTTCAGGATTTTCCGCGCCGAGATGAGCGTCGACGGCGGTGGACGTGTCAACTACAGCCCATCCGTGGCAGCGGTTGGCGCTACGGCGGCGCAGTCGATCTACTACATGCCGCAGAACGATTTGCAGGTCACGGCCTATCATTCGCGCGCGGTGGAAGCCGGTTCGATGCGTGGCTACGGCACCCTGCAAAGCATGGCGTCCACCGAGATGATGGTCGACGAAATCGCCGATCGCCTCGGTGTCGATGCCATTGAATTGCGGCGCAAGAATGCGCTGCGTTCGGGCATGAAAAACACCCAGGGCGCGATCCCGGCCGGTGCCTTGCGCCTGCATGAAATTCTCGACAAGGCTGCCGTTCACGACACCTGGAAAAATCGTCACGCGATCAAGCAACAACGCGAATCAGCCGACCCGGACAACTGGTATGGCATCGGTTTCGCCATCTGCCAGAAAGACTTCGGCACCGGTTCGGAAGCGCCGATGGCCAGCATCGAATACACCGTTGACGGTCGTATCACCCTGCGCCACATCGGTATCGAAATCGGCACCGGCATGTCCACTTCCCAGGCAATGGTGGTGGCCGATTTCCTCGGCAACCCGGCACACGAAGTGAAGACTGGCGAAACCGAATGGAAGGAGTTGCAGCTGATCAGCGGCGGCAACCCCTACATCATGAGCCAGGCCGAGCAGGACAACTTCCTGCGCAACCCGCGCTGGGTCGGCAAGGTCGCTTCGGCGTCGTCGGCCACCAACTCGGCGTACTACTTCAGCCACGCCACCCGTGAAGCGGCGCGTGTGCTGTTCAACCACGGCTTGTGGCCAGCGGCGCTGGAGATCTGGCGCCAAGGCCCTTACGGCGGCCAGGCCAACCCTTATGTGGTACGCCGTGAAGACGCCCATTGGGTCGACGGCAAGCTCACCGCCAACGGCATGGAACCTTTGCCCTTTGCAGTGCTAGCCAAGCGTGCTCACGAGCGCGGTCTGGTCACTGGCGCGACGGTCCATGGTTTCAACCGCTGGAGCTGGGCCGAGGCCGAGTTCAGCATCGATGGCGTGCGCGAGCGTCTGCCGCTCGATGGCCTGGCGGTGAAGTACGGCGACGGTGCGCCGAAAGCAAAGAAAGCGCAGATGAACAGCGCTGGTTTCCATCTGCTGGACCGGCAGAACATCGCCTACCCGGCGACCCAGTTGAACAACGCGGCGGTGACTTACTACAGCCCGGTGGCGACGCTGGTGGAAGTGAAGGTCAACAAGGGTTCGCACGAAGTGTCGGTGCTCAACCATCACTCGTGGGTCGAGTGCGGTCGGGTACTGGTGCCGGAACTGGTCAAGGGTCAGCTCGAAGGCGGCATCGCCATGGGCATCGGCCATGCGCTGATGGAAGAAATGCCGCTGTACGAAGGCGGGCCGGGGGAGGGTGACTGGAACTTCAACCGTTATCGCCTGCCAATGGCGCGTCACGTTGCGGTGTGGAAACAGACCGCGGAAATCCTGCCGCCATTGTCGCCGAGCGACCCGTCCAAAGGCATCGCCGAAGTGGTGATGATCCCGGTGGTCGGTGCCATCGGAAACGCTGTGGCCCATGCCATCGGCAAACGTGTCCGCGACTTGCCTATCACTTCTGCCCGCATCAAGGAGGCCCTCAATGGCTAACCGTCCGCTTCAACTGACCCTCAACGGTCAATCCGTCGGCCCGGTGGACATCCCTGATGACCTGCCGATGATCGA
>NZ_RCOB01000046.1:0-13333 GCF_004307665.1 Pseudomonas sp. Sample_16 | reverse complement strand
TTGCTGCAACCGCCAACACCCAGCAGGAGCATTTCCATCGGCCGGACACCCAGGTTGCGGCCGCCAGCGTCGGGCGGACCATCCATGACCACGACATGACCGCTACCGGATTCGCCGAGGAACATGGCTTCGCCAGCCCATTGGATGCGTGCCTTCATCGCCAAGACTCCACTGTATAAAAAAGGGTCGCCAGCTTAGCACAGGCCCCGCGGTAGACGGCGGCCTCGTCGTGGGACGCAACCTACGGACTCGTAGGTAATTTCTCGAATAATGTCGGAAGTGTCTGTTAAGCTGACGCCAATTCGCTGACGCATAACCAGCCTTTGCCGCGGCTTGCGCAATTCATAAAAAAATCAAACATACCGTGCAGTTTTTTCGGGATACAACCATGGTTGCTATTGCCCCCACACTCAAGATCAAGAACCTCGATAAGCTGCTGATGCATTGTCAGCGCCGCCGCTATCAGGCCAAGAGCAACATCATCTGCGCCGGAGATCGTTCGGAGACGTTGTTTTTCATCATCAAGGGATCGGTCACCATCCTCATTGAGGATGACGACGGTCGGGAAATGATCATCGCGTATCTCAATACCGGGGATTTCTTCGGCGAGCTGGGCTTGTTCGAGCAGGCGGGTCTGGAACAAGAGCGAAGCGCCTGGGTAAGGGCCAAGGTTGAATGCGAAGTCGCGGAAATCAGCTACGCGAAATTCCGCGAACTGTCGCAGCAGGATCCGGACATCCTTTACGTGCTTAGCGGACAAATCGCACAACGCCTGCGCAATACCACGCGCAAAGTGGGTGACCTGGCGTTTTTCGACGTGACTGGCCGCGTCGCGCGTTGCCTGCTTGAGTTATGCAAACAGCCGGACGCCATGACCCACCCCGACGGCATGCAGATCAAGGTAACGCGTCAGGAAATCGGGCGGATTGTCGGGTGTTCCCGGGAGATGGTAGGTCGCGTGCTCAAGGATCTTGAGGAGCGCAACCTGGTGGACGTCAAAGGCAAGACCATGGTGGTCTTTGGCACACGCTAGGCACTGAACATCTGTTTGAGCATCAGACGGTAGAGCTCGTCCAGACGGGCCAGTGCATCCGGCGCCGTGAATTTCTCGTGCAGGGCGATGTGGCTTTCGGCTCGCACTCGCTGGTCCAGGCCACAAGCCTCGTTGAAACGATTGACCGCCGCGACCATCGACTCTCGTTCGTTATCAATCAACATCGCCCCGTGCACCAGGCCCACCGGACGCTGGCCGCCCTGACTCTGGCGCCAGCGCTGGGCGGTGCCGACCATCTTGCGTCCGTCCAGGTTGACGTTGAAGCGACCGTCGCAAAACGCACCCGCGATTTCACCGAGGGACGAGGTGCCGCCCAACTCATCCAGCAACTGACAGATCGGGTCGCAAAGGCGCCGGTAGCCAGATTCGATACGATTCAAATCGCCTTCGCTGCGTGGCGGTGCGTAAACCAGGGCGATGTTGATTGTTGTGGCTGACTGGGGAACGGGTTCGCCTCCGGTATCGCGCAACAATACCGGCCAGCCCGCTGCTGCCGAGACCTCACAGGCAGCATCGAAGGCCGGAAGACGATTCAAACGGCGTGGCATCACCAAAGCCTGATCGCTGGGTTGCCAGAACAACAGACCGAACTCTGCATCACCGGCACAGACTGATGCCAGCAAGTCTTGTTCGGCTTGCAGGCCGGCTTCGATGGTCAGGGAGACAGGTGAGGTCATAAGGTTTTCCGTAGGACAGGGAGTCTGAGGTGTTTCTTATGCCGCTATCGCGAGCAGGCTCAGTCCTACAGGGGATTGGTTCAGACCAAAATTCCAATGTAGGTGCAAGCTTGCTCGCGATGCTTATTCAGTCAAGTGTTGAACCGCTGACAGGAAGGCCGCGCTCCGGAAAGAACAGGCGCTGCAATTCAGTGCCTGGGCTTTCGGCGCGCATGAACGCCTCGCCGACCAGGAACGCATACACATCGCTGATTTCCATCAATTCGACATCGGCCCGATTGAGGATGCCGCTCTCGGTCACCACCAGACGATCCCGAGGAATGCGCGGCAGCAGGTCGAGGGTGGTTTCCAGGTTGACGTCGAAGGTGTGCAGGTTGCGGTTGTTCACACCAATCAACGGCGTGTCGAGGGTTTTCAAGGCCCGCTCCAGCTCATCGCCGTCATGCACTTCCACCAGCACATCAAGGTTGACGCTTTTGGCGACGGCGGCCAGTTCGGCCATTTTCACGTCGTCCAGCGCGGAGACGATCAACAGCACGCAGTCTGCACCCAGCGCACGGGCTTCCACGATCTGGTACGGATCGATCATGAAATCCTTGCGGATGACCGGCAACTTGCAGGCAGCACGAGCCTGCTGCAGGTACACATCGGCTCCCTGGAAGTAATCGATGTCGGTGAGTACCGACAGGCAGGTGGCCCCTCCCTTTTCGTAGCTTTTAGCGATGTCGGCAGGAACGAAGTTCTCGCGGATCACGCCTTTGCTCGGCGAAGCCTTCTTGATTTCGGCAATGACCGCCGGCTCTTTTTGCTTCGCCTGTTCGATCAATGCCTTGGCAAAACCACGGGGTGCATCGGCCGCCTTGGCCAGGTTTTCCAGCTCGGCGAGGCTTACGCGAGCACTACGCTCGGCAACTTCCTCGACCTTGCGCGCCAGAATCTTTTCCAGAACCGTCGGTACACTCATCCCTCATTCTCCACTTTGAATACCGCGGTAAACGCACCCAACTCCTCGAGCTTTTCCCGAGCGAGACCGGTATGCAGCGCATCGTGCGCCAGGGCAACGCCCTCTTTCAGGCTGCTGGCATGGTCGGCCGCGTACAACGCAGCGCCGGCATTGAGCATGATCATCTCCGCCGCCTTCTGACCGTTTTCGGTCTTGCGCTTGCCCAGGGCATCGCGAATCAGCTCGAGGGACGCCGCCGGGCTTTCCACCGCCAGGCCATGCAGGCTTTGGCTCTTCATGCCCAGGTCTTCCGGCTCGACCCAATACTCGGTGATTTTGTCGTCCTTGAGCTCCGCCACGAAGGTCGGTGCCGCCAGGCTGAACTCATCCAGGCCATCTTTGGAATGCACCACCAGCACATGCTTGCTGCCCAAACGCTGTAGCACTTCGGCCAATGGCCGGCACAATGCCTGGGTGAACACGCCCACTACCTGATGCTTCACACCGGCCGGATTCGTAAGCGGGCCGAGCATGTTGAACAGCGTGCGCAGGCCCAGCTCCTTGCGCGGACCGGCGGCGTGTTTCATGGCGCTGTGATGAGTCTGGGCAAACATGAAGCCGATACCGACGTTGTCGATGCAGCGCGCTACCTGGACCGGCGTCAGGTTCAGGTAAATACCGGCCGCCTCCAGCAAATCGGCACTGCCGCTCTTGCCCGAGACCGCACGGTTACCATGCTTGGCCACGGTGCAACCGGCTGCCGACACCACGAAAGCGGAAGCGGTCGAGACGTTGAAAATGTTGGCGCCATCACCGCCGGTGCCGACCACATCGACCACGCCGTCGAGGGTCTTGAGTTCGACCTTGTCTGCCAATTCGCGCATGACCGACACGGCACCGACGATTTCGTCGATGCTTTCGCTTTTCATGCGCATGGCCATCATGAATGCGCCGATCTGCGCGTCCGTGCATTGGCCGGTCATGATTTCGCGCATGACATCGCGCATCTCATCGGTGCTGAGGTCGAGCTGTTCGACGATACGGCTCAGGGCTGTCTTGATATTCATGAAAAGTCCTTAGCGCGTGCCGCCGGTTTGTTTGAGGAAGTTGGCGAACAACTCGTGGCCCTGCTCGGTGAGGATCGATTCAGGATGGAACTGCACGCCTTCGATGTTCAGAGTCTTGTGACGCAGGCCCATGATCTCGTCGACCGAGCCGTCTTCGAGCTGAGTCCATGCGGTCAGTTCGAGACAATCAGGCAAGGTTTCGCGTTTGACGATCAACGAATGATAGCGCGTGACCGTCAGCGGCATGTTCAGGCCGGCGAAGACGCCCTTGTCTTCGTGGAATACCGGGCTGGTTTTGCCGTGCATGACCTGGCGGGCGCGGACCACATCTCCGCCGAATGCCTGGCCGATGGATTGATGGCCCAGGCACACACCCAGAATCGGCAACTTGCCGGCGAAGTGTTTGATGACGTCAATCGAGACGCCAGCTTCGGTCGGCGTGCAAGGACCTGGAGAAACAACGATGCGCTCGGGGTTGAGGGCTTCGATTTCGGCAACAGTAAGCTCATCGTTGCGCACGACTTTGACCTGGGAGCCCAGCTCACCAAGGTATTGCACAACGTTGTAGGTAAAAGAGTCGTAGTTATCGATCATCAGCAACATGGCGTTAAGAACCTCTTGAATTCACTGACTTGAACAGCCTTCGAAGGATTACCCGCAGCGCCCTGCACTTTGTCGTTCGCTGCAATCGCGCGGCAAGGCGGTATGTCACGGGTTAAGAAGGCAAAGCGGTAAAGATCCGGCCGGGCCGGCAGAAGGATTCAGGCGCGCCAACGCCAACGGGCGTGTGCCTTGATGACTTGATCCAGGAGTTTGCTGACGATCAACACGGGGAAGGTCTCATTTATACGTCCGGGCACAGTAACTTAGCCGAGCGGAGCGTGCAATATGGCGCGAACGAAGCTCAGGTAACAAACGGCGGGTTCGCGCCGAATGGCATCTGCTTCTATAGTTTTTGGCACGATCGTTTCATCCACTAAAACAATAAAAAAACGGACTTGCCCATGCCAGGAAAAACACTGTTCGTACCAATCGCCGGTTGCATGCTTGCAATGGCTTGCGCCCAGGCGATGGCCGCGCCTAATCCTTACTCGAACTTCATCGTGTTTGGCGACAGCCTCAACGATGCAGGACAGTTCACCGATACCGGAGGCCCTCCCGGTTCGACGCTTCGCTTCACTAACCGAACCGGGCCGACTTACCAGGACGGCAGTGGCGAAGTGTATTCCGCCAACTCGACGCAGTTGCTGGGTGCAAGGCTCGGATTTTCCGCGGACGATACTGCCGCGTCGACCTCTGCGGCGCGCGCCAGCCAAGGGTTGCCCGATGGCAATAACTGGGCCGTGGGCGGCTACCGCACCGACCAGATCCTCAGTTCAATCACTACCGTCTCCGCCACTGGCGAGCGCACCCGAGCTGGCTATCTACCGACCAACAACTTGCGCGCCGATCCGAACGCCCTGTACTACCTCTCCGGCGGCGGCAACGATTTTCTCCAGGGACGGGTGCAAAGTGGCGCTCAGGCCAATGCCGCTGCGGACCGCCTGGCCAACAGCGCTCAGGTCCTGCAAACCGCCGGTGCCCGTTACATCATGGTCTGGCTGCTGCCTGACCTGGGTCTGACCCCGGCTATCAACGGCACCCCGCTGCAGACGCCCTCCTCGCAACTGAGTGCGGCCTTCAACCGGCAACTGGTCAATCGGCTGGCGGGCATCGATGCGCAAATCATCCCGTTGAATATTCCATTGCTGTTGCAGGAAACCTTCGCCGACCCCGCGCGATTCGGCCTGGCCACCGGCCAGAACTTGACTGCCACGTGCTTCAGCGGCGATGGCTGCACCGAAAACGCTGCCTTTGGTATCAACAGCGCCACGCCGGACCCGAGCAAGCTGATCTACAACGATGGCGTTCACCCGACTGAAACGGGGCAAAAGTTGATTTCCGACTACGCCTATTCCTTGCTCGCCGCGCCTTGGGAACTGACGCTGCTGCCAGAAATGGCCCACGCGACCTTACGCGCCCACCAGGACGAACTACGCAGCCAATGGCAATCGGACTGGGAAAATTGGCAGGCGGTCGGGCAATGGCGTGCGATCGTCGCCGGCGGCGGTCAGCACGTTGATGTCGATAGTCAAAACAGCGGCGCCAGCGCGGATGGCAGTGGCTATAACTTGAATATTGGCGGCAGTTATCGTCTTGACGACGCCTGGCGCGTGGGTGTGGCGGCAGGGTTCTATCGACAGAATCTGGAGGCCGGCGATAACGATTCAGACTACAAACTCAACAGTTACCTGGCGACCGTGTTTGCCCAATTCCAACAGAACCGCTGGTGGGCCGATGCCGCGTTGACCGGTGGCAAGCTCGATTACGACGACCTCAAACGCAAATTCGATCTGGGTGCCAGCGAAGGCTCGGAAAAAGGCGATACCGATGGCTATCTCTGGGCTTTCGGTGCACGGGTTGGCTATGACATTGCGCAGCCGGGCAGCGACTGGCACCTGTCGCCGTTCATCAGCGCCGACTACGCGAAGGTTGAAGTCGACGGTTATTCGGAAAATGACAACCGCTCCACGGCTTTGACCTTTGACGACCAGAAACGCGATTCAAAACGTCTCGGCGCCGGGCTGCAGGGCAAATACCAGATCACCCCTCAAACCCTGGTGTTCGGTGAATATGCCTATGAGCGCGAGTATGAAGATGATGTGCAGAAGGTGAATATCGCGCTCAATAGCCTGCCAACCCTCGACTTCACGCTTGATGGTTATACGCCGCAAAGCCACCTGAACCGCGTGAGTCTGGGCGTGAGCCACAAGTTGACGGCTGACCTGGCGTTGCGCGGTGGCTACACGTTCCGCAAGGATGATGACTTTACCCAGCAAGGGCTTACCGTCGGGGTTGCGCTGGACTTCTGATCCGGCAAACAGCAGGCACAAAAAACGCGGCACCCTCTCGGGTGACGCGTTTTTCTAATGCCGGTGAGTTCCTTGTGAAAACTCAGCTTGCCGGGGTTTGCTCGGCCAGGGCCACGGCACGGAACATCGCGCGGCGCTTGTTCAGGGTTTCTTCCCATTCCAGCGCCGGCACCGAGTCGGCGACGATGCCGCCACCGGCCTGCACGTGCAGTTCGCCGTTCTTGATCACCGCCGTGCGGATCGCAATGGCGGTGTCCATGTTGCCGTTCCAGGCGAAGTAGCCGACAGCACCGCCATAGACGCCGCGTTTGACCGGCTCCAGCTCGTCGATGATTTCCATCGCACGGATCTTCGGAGCACCGGACAGCGTGCCCGCCGGCAGAATCGCCCGCAGTGCGTCCATCGCCGTCAAACCGGCCTTCAATTGCCCGGTGACGTTGGACACGATGTGCATCACGTTGGAATAACGCTCAATGACCATCTTCTCGGTGAGCTTCACCGAACCGACTTCAGAGACCCGCCCCGTGTCGTTACGGCCCAGGTCGATCAGCATCAGGTGTTCAGCGATTTCCTTGTCATCGGACAGCAGGTCTTTTTCCAGCGCCAGGTCCGCTTCTTCATTGGCTCCGCGTGGGCGGGTGCCGGCAATCGGGCGCACAGTGATCAGGTTGTCTTCGACCCGCACCAACACTTCCGGCGAACTGCCGACGACGTGAAAGTCACCGAAGTTGAAGAAGTACATGTAAGGCGTCGGGTTGAAGCAACGCAGCGCACGGTACAGATCGATCGGCGCAGCCTTGAAGTCGATCGACATGCGCTGGGACGGCACGACCTGCATGCAGTCACCGGCCAGGATGTATTCCTTGATGGTGTCGACGGCTTTTTCGTAATCGTCCTGGGTGAAACTGGAGCGGAACACAGGGTCGGCGGCTTGCTGCTTGCTGAAATCCAGGCCACGGCGCGGGGTGATCGGCTGACGGAGTTTTTCCAGCAGCTCTTCCAGACGGGCGCGGCCTTGCTCGAAAGCGTCTTCCTGTGCCGGGTCAGCCAGGACGATGGCGTGCATCTTGCCCGCGAGGTTGTCGAACACAACCACCGCATCGGACACCATCAGCAGGATGTCCGGTACGCCCAGTGGGTCCGGGTTCGGGCACTTGCCCAGACGCTTCTCCACATAACGCACGCAGTCGTAACCGAAATAACCCACCAGACCACCATTGAAACGCGGCAGGCCAGCAATGCTCGGCACGTTGTAGCGCGCCTTGAAGGTTTCGACGAAGGCCAACGGGTCTTCAACGTCGTGGCTTTCGGTCTCGATGCCATCGACGGTGACGCTGACGTGATGATCGTGAACCCGCATCACGGTGCGGCATGGCAAACCGATGATCGAGTAACGGCCCCACTTCTCACCGCCCTGCACCGACTCCAGCAGGTAGGAATTGGGCTCGTCGGCCAGTTTCAGGTAGATCGACAGCGGCGTATCGAAGTCGGCCAGGGTTTCGCAGGCAAGCGGGATGCGGTTGTAGCCGGCAGCGGCCAAACGCAGGAATTCTTCGCGGATCATGATGTGCCTCGTGGCTTGAGGGTCTAACAGTCAGGTATGCAAACGCGCCGGGGAGCCGGCCAGGATCAAGTCAGGCGCGCCAACGCCAGCGGGCCAGGGCCTTGATGACTTTCATCCAGAGTTTGCGAGTGACCACCACGATGGGATTTCCAGGAGGGGATTGAACAGCGTCGGGCAACGTTATCTCAGCGGCAGGATCCAGGCAACCGGGAATTAACTTGCGCAGATCGTCGATCACCAGAGCCGGCGACTCTTCGGCAATCGGCCGGCCATGGTTGTAGCCGTAGCTCAATGCCACACACTTGACCCCTGCTGCCTTCGCCGCCAGCACATCACTGCGCGAATCGCCGACGAACAAGGACTGCGACGCCGGGATGTTGGTCATTTTCATCACGAAAAACAGCGCGGCCGGGTCCGGTTTTTTCTGTGGCAGGGTGTCACCGCCAATGATCAGTCGAAAGTAACGGCCGATTTTCAGCTGATCGAGCAACGGTGCGACGAAGCGCTCCGGCTTGTTGGTGATCAAGGCCATCTCGACGCCCTGCTTTTGCAGCCACTTCAGGGTATCGCGAACGCCGGGGTAGACCACCGTCAACTCATGGCTTGCGCCGTAAGCCTGCATGAAAATTTCCAATGCCCGCTCGGCTTCGTCATTGTCGACTTTAGAATGATCCAGACCACCGGCCAGCGCACGACGCACCAGCACCGGGGCGCCGTTGCCGACCCACTCGCGCACCGACGCGATACCGGCCGGTGCGCGACCGAGTTTGAGCAGCATGTTATCCACAGCGGCCGCGAGGTCGGGGACCGAATCGATCAGCGTGCCATCCAGATCGAACATCACCAGCCTTGGCAGGCTTCCCGGGAACAGCTGCTCAAAACCACTCATGGGCGAGCCAGCGCCAATTCGGAACGCATCTTGTCGATGACTTCCTGATAGTTCGGCGCATTGAAGATGGCCGAGCCGGCGACGAAGGTATCGGCGCCTGCCGCAGCGATTTCGCGGATGTTGCTGACGTTCACGCCGCCATCGATCTCCAGGCGAATGTCGCGACCGGAGGCATCGATCAATGCGCGTGCTTCGCGCAGCTTGTCGAGGGTACCCGGGATGAACTTCTGCCCGCCGAAGCCCGGGTTGACACTCATCAGCAGGATCATGTCGACCTTGTCCATCACGTACTTGAGCACGTCGAGCGGGGTCGCCGGGTTGAACACCAGGCCCGACTTGCAGCCGCCTTCGCGGATCAGTTGCAGGGAACGGTCGACGTGCTGCGTGGCTTCCGGGTGGAAGGTGATGTAGGTCGCGCCAGCTTCGATGAAGTCACCGACGATGCGATCCACCGGACTGACCATCAGGTGCGCGTCGATCGGCGCGGTCACGCCATATTTGCGCAACGCCGCACAGACCATCGGGCCGATGGTCAGGTTGGGCACGTAGTGGTTGTCCATGACATCGAAGTGCACGAAGTCGGCGCCGGCGGCCAGGACATTGTCCACTTCTTCACCCAGGCGGGCGAAGTCGGCGGAGAGAATCGACGGAGCAATTACGAAGGGCTGCATGACGCACCTTTTCTGAGCAAAATCACGATGGCGCGCATTGTATACCTCATGCTTTGGCGCGCGCACCGTGAGCGCGATGATCAGTAGGCAGCGCGGTAGATCTTCTCGATATCAATCGCGCTCAATTTGCGCGGATTGTTGCGCATCAAGCGTTCAATGCCCGCGGCTTCCACAGCCATGGCGGGGATGGCATCCTCAGGCACCCCGAAACTGCGCAGACCCGCGGGGATTTCCACCGCTGCACACAATTCGGTCATGGCTTGCACGGCTTTATCGGCCGCCTCATTGACGCTCAACTGCGCGGTCTTCACGCCCATGGCCTCGGCGATATCCTGCATGCGTTCGACGCACGCCATTTTGTTCCAGGTCATGACATAGGGCAGCAGCAAGGCATTGCTGACGCCATGGGCAATATTGAAGCGACCACCCAACGGATAGGCCAGCGCATGCACCGCGCCGACTCCAGCATTGCCGAACGCCATACCGGCCATCAGGCTGGCGGTAGCCATGTCCTCACGGGCTTGCAGGTTGGACGGATTGGCGTAGGCCTTTGGCAAAGCCTGGGCGATCAGCTTGATCGCGCCGATGGCCAGGGCATCGGTGATCGGCGAGGCATTGACCGACAGGTAGGATTCGATGGCATGCACCAAGGCATCGACGCCACTGGCGGCGGTGACACTGCGCGGGCAGGTCAGGGTCATTTGCGGACTGACGAGTGCCACGTCCGGCAACAGGTAATCGCTGACGATGCCCTTCTTCAATTGCGCGACCTTGTCGGAAAGGATCGCCACATTGGTCACTTCTGAACCCGTACCGGCGGTGGTCGGGATCGCGATCAGCGGCGGGCCTTTGCGCGGTACCTGGTCGACGCCGAACAAATCCTCCAGCGCGCCGTGATAACCGGCATACGCCGCAACACTCTTGGCAATATCGATGGCACTGCCGCCACCCAGGCCGATCAAGCCGTCATGCCCGCCTTCGCGGTAGACCCGCATGCAGTCTTCGACAATGGCGATTTCCGGATCGGGCAGCACCCGGTCGAAGATCTCGTAGGTTCGATCCCCCAACTGCGCCAGCGCCAGCTCTACGGTGCCGGACCTGACCAGCGCAGCGTCGGTGACGATCAGCGGGTTGTCGATGTCCAGTCGAGTGAGCTCGGCCGACAGTTGCTCGATGGCCCCTGCGCCGGTGATCAGTTTGTGAGCGATTTTGAAAGAGGAAAGACTCATGTGCGCAGCCTCTTATAGATAGGGGAGCTGGGCACAATAGTAGCTGGGGATTGGGGGTTGTCTGCCATTCAGGTCATGAATGAGCGAGCCTGTAGCACGATCGTTCCCACGCTCCGCGTGGGAATGCCTCAACGGACGCTCCGCGTTCGGCTCTGGATTGAGACGCGGAGCGTCCCGGGCTGCGTTCCCACGCGGAGCGTGGGAACGATCATCGCTGGCCGTCAAACCTGCGCGGTACGCAGTTTCTCGCTACGGCCACGCAGCCATTCCAGGGTCAGCAGCAGGATTACCGAGAAGGCGATCAGCAGCGTCGCGGCGGCGGCGATGGTCGGGCTGAGGTTTTCGCGGATACCGCTGAACATCTGACGTGGCAAGGTCGCTTGCTCGGGGCCAGCGAGAAACAGGGTCACCACGACTTCATCGAAGGACGTCGCGAAGGCGAACAGCGCACCGGAAATCACCCCCGGTGCGATCAACGGCAACGTCACTCGCCGGAACGCGACCAGTGGCGAAGCACCGAGGCTCGCAGCGGCACGCACCAGATTGTGGTTGAAGCCCTGCAAGGTCGCCGACACCGTGATGATCACAAACGGCACGCCCAGCACCGCATGCACCACGATCAGCGAGAAGAAGCTGTTGCCCAGCCCCAATGGCGCGAAGAACAGATAACTGGCCACACCGATGATCACCACCGGCACCACCATCGGCGAAATCACCAGCGCCATCACCAGCGCCTTGCCCGGGAAGTCACCACGGGTCAGGCCGATGGCCGCCAGCGTCCCGAAGATCATTGCCAGCACCGTCGCCGCGGGAGCGACGATGATGCTGTTCTTCAGGGCGCGCATCCATTCCGCCGACGCGAAGAAATCGTGATACCACTGCAGCGAGAAGCCTTGCAGCGGGTACACCAGGAAACTGCCGGAGTTGAACGACAGCGGAATGATCACCAGCACCGGCAGGATCAGGAACAACAGAATCAAGCCGCAGAGAATCCGCAAGCTGTAGAACCACACCCGTTCGATGGGCGACATGTAAGGACTCAGCATTTCGTTCTCCCCTTAGCTCAGGCGCAGGCGGCTCGCGCCCACCAGCCAGCTGTAAATCAGATAAAGCACGACCGTCGCCAGCAACAGCAGGCCGCCCAGCGCGGTCGCCATGCCCCAGTTGATGCTGGTGTTGGTGTAGAACGCGACGAAGTAGCTGACCATTTGATCGTTCGGGCTGCCCAGCAACGCCGGGGTGATGTAGTAGCCGATGGCGAGGATGAACACCAACAGGCAACCGGCGCCGACACCGGCATAGGTCTGCGGGAAGTACACCCGCCAGAAACTGGCGAACGGATGACAACCGAGGGAAATCGCGGCGCGCATGTAGGTCGGCGAGATGCCTTTCATCACGCTATAGATCGGCAGGATCATGAATGGCAGCAGGATGTGCACCATCGAGATGTAGACCCCGACGCGGTTGAACACCAGTTCGATCGGCTTGTCGATGATGCCCATGGCCATCAGACCGCTGTTGATCAGGCCACCCGATTGCAGCAACACGATCCACGCGGCGACCCGTACCAGAATCGAGGTCCAGAACGGCAGCAGCACCAGAATCATCAGCAGGTTGCTCTGGCGCGACGGCAGGTTCGCCAGCAGGTAAGCCAGTGGATAGGCCAATACCAGGCAGATCACGGTGATGATCAGGCCCATCCAGAAGGTACGGGCGAAGATGTCGAGGTAGATCGCCTGGTCCGGAGTGGCCGGGGCGATTTCGCCGAGGTCGTCGATACGGTGATCGACGGCGGCCAGCAAGTAGTACGGGGTAATGCTGCTGGTGTTGCGACGTACCGCTTGCCAGTAGGCCGGATCGCCCCAGCGCTCATCGAGACCTTCCAGCGCTTCTTTATAAGAGGCCGGCTCGGTGGCAAGCGGCAAGGCGCGGGCGGTTTTGGTCAGCAGGCTGCGGTAGCCGGCCAGTTCCATGTTCAGGCGCTTGGACAAATCGCCCAGCGTTTGATTCTTGCGGGCTTCGGCGAGGTCTTCGGCGGCCGCTTTGTAAACCGGTTCAGCGGGCAGGCCGCGGCCGTCCCAGCTGGCGATGGCGGACACGGTGCGCGGCATGCCGCCGACCACTTCCGGGTTGCCCACGCTTTTGTAGAGCAGCGCCACGATCGGCACCAGGAACACCAGCAACAGAAACAGCACCAATGGCGCGATCAGTGCCTGGGCCTTCCAGCGGTTGACCCGCTCGGCATGCTTGAGCCGCTGCTTCAAGGTGGGGTCAGTACCCGCGTTCACGGGAACGGCGATAGCCATGGCGTACTCCGGAAATCTTTG